>JBDRKH010000020.1:0-5691 GCA_043814195.1 Patescibacteria group bacterium | reverse complement strand
CTTCAGCCGGTAATTTACGCATATTCTTAATCTTATCCCAAACGGGTTTTCCGCTTTCGGAAAGCACGGCTATTTCCTGCCCAACTTTCAATCCAGAAACTTTTCTCCACACCCCGCCACTTGACAAGGATGGAGCCATAGAATATAATAAGGACAATAACGCAACTCCAAGCTTCGGCTTGGGGTTTGTTTTTTTCTGGCCAATATTTAACTCTTTCTTATAATCATCTAAATAAAGATACTTGCTGTATTTCTTTAACTCCCAAGCCATATTTTGCTTAAAGCCAGCGTAAATAACTTTTTTGCCGTGTTCCAACGCGTAGTTTTTTAAAGCCAAGAGATCGCTATCGCCACTCACAATCATAACAATATCCAAATCTTTAATTTGTTTTGTAACACCCAAAGCAATCTCAACATCCATATCGGCCTTTTTCTTTAAGCCGTTCATTGTTTGAATATATTTGACCAGTTTTGTTATAATCTGAACCTGTTTTTTTATTTTAGCGATAAATCGGCTGGTCTTGCTGAACGCTTCATCTTTTTTGTCTGGCGTAGCTATGTAGTAATTAAAAGCTGAAATTTGAAAATCCCTGGATAATGATTTCTTAAATTTCTTAACATCAATCCTCCAGCCCGCTTTCTTTTGAGCGTAAAATAGATTGGCGTTATCATAGAAAACCCCAAGTTTGGGCTTTTTTGTTTTTGGCTGATTCGCTCTGACAAAATACGGATGGTTGGCAGTGGTTCTGATTTTCCTTCCTAAGGCAGTTATTATTTCCACAATCGGCTTTGACCCCATATACATCAATTTTTTGACTTTGGAAACTTTAAGGCGACTTGTTTTGTCATCAAGAGTTAAAATTTCATCACCCGCTTTAATTTGGTCTATCCTAACATCCTCAAAAACATATTCATAAGAGCCATCTTTCTTTCTTCTTCGGCGGCGGCGCTTCAATAAAGTATCACCTGCAACACACTGCCCCACCTGAAAACTATTAGCGGTGGTATTAACCATTCCAACCCCTAAACCGCCCGTAAAATACCCGTGCCCGGTGGTATCGCCGGCATCTCCCCCAACAGAAAATTTAACTGACGGACTCGTTGTGCCGATGCCGACGTTGCCGCCGTCCAAGACGGTTAAGACAATGATTTCATTATCCTTGAGGTCTAAGATATGGCCCGTGCTGTTTTGAGTGACGGTTAAGAGAGTATCGGTAGTGGAAGCAGTAATCTGGGTGGTAGTGGCAGTCAAAGTATTATTGATGGCAACAGTATTATTAAAGACAGTGGCGCCGGTAAAGGTTGAATCTCCGCCGACGGTTAAATTTTCGCCCACGCTAAGACTGCCGCTGGCGCTTAAGCTGGCCGCCGACAAGCTGGAATCAAAGGTGGCTGGAGAAATCACGGTGAAAGTATCAGTGTTGCTTTTGGTATTGCCAAAGCTGGCGCTGCCTTTAACTGACAAATCGCCGCCGATGGCGCCGGAGCCGGAAACATTTAGGGTGGATAAAATAGAATGGCCTGCTACCTGCAAGCCCGAAGAAGGAATATAGGTCGGGGCATAGGAAGGAACTGTGTAATCCACCTTGCTGACAATTTGGCTGGAAAGGGTGGAGATTTTGCCGTCTAAAGCGTTAATTTGCTGTTTAAGGTCAATCAGGTCAGCTGATTCTATGGTCTGGGTGACCTGGCTGACTTTTTCCTGGGTAACAGTTACCTGTTTGGTGATGACTGATTCTTTGGTAATGGTCTGGGAGGTCAATTGCTGGACTTGGGTGGCAACCAATTGAGGATCTGGCGGTTCCGGGGAATAACCCGGGATAAAATACTCAACCATCTTAAGATAGGTTTGCCCCAGTTTGGACTTGGTCAATTTCCAAGAATCAGTCAGGTCGCGGTAAAGAGACTGGCCGGCTGAATTAACCGAATCCCCTTTCTGACTAATTTGCTGGCTTAAATTATTAATCGCGTCAAAAATATCAGCCCTGATTCTCCATCCTGTTTCCTGGCTTAAAAGACTGGCTTTACCAAACCCCTCTCTGGTTTGCGATTTAATTTGAAAAACTAGATCTTTAATCGCCCGACTAAAAGACTCCCGGCTAATGGATAATATTCTTTGGAATAATTGGCTTCCTGTTTCTGTTAAATTAGCCAAGGCTGTTTCGGCGTCAGCGGAAAATGAATCAGCCAAACTAAGCAGAGATTCTTCTGTTTGATTAGCCCATTGAGGAATATTTTCAGGCAAATCATTAACAAGCAAAGCTAATGATTGAGACCAATTAGTCAGATTTTTAACAATTTCAGCGAATTGATTTTGGGTTCGGGCGATTTCTTGATTTAAAAACTCCCGGCTTTTTTGAGGCAATTGAGCTAAATTATTTTTTAAATTCTTTTTACTTTCTTCGTTCTTCTGGCTTAATTGGTTAAATTGAAGAGCAGTCTGTTCAATCAATCGAACTATGGCCTGGGGCGAGTTCTTGATTTTTCTCCAAAAGGTTTTAGAAATTTCTGAAAATTCCTTAGCTTGTTTCCCTGTTTCAACCAATGATTCAAAACCGGCTGACAATTGCTCAGGAACCGATTCAATTGACTGACTGGCCTGTCCAATTATTTGGGGCGCCTTAATGGCTGCTTGTTCAAAGAAAACAATCGTTTCTTTGGTTAAATTTCCGGCTGACTCAACTATTGACTCAACCAAGGCTTGACCAGATTCAAAAACAAAGCTGGCTGTTTTCTCTCCGGCTTTAACAATTATTCCGATTGTTTTATCAGTCCAGTCAGCCAAAGAAGCTTTAGCCCCGGGATTGAAAACCAGAAAAGAACCGAAGATAATTGAACTAATTAGAAGGATGCTTAAAATAATCTTGGGCTGAATAAGTCGGGGTAAAAGCCCGGCTGAATAATTCTCTGTTTTATTCAAAACAGATTCCAGAGATTTTTTAACTTTTTCAAAAACCGATGAAGAATTGACGACCAATCGTTCAATTAAATTTAAAAATCGGTCAAGCGGCTGGCCAAAAACCTGATTTAAAAACTCATTGAATTGTTCGTTTAGTTCTTTTTGACTGAATTTGATTTTTTGGAATTGAGAATAAACTTTTTCAATCTGATTGCAGGTTCGGCTAAAACGTATGACTAAATCTCTGGGAATTTTTTCCAGCTCCTGAATAATTTCTTTGCTGATTTGACTAATTTTCTCTTTTCCGGCTTTTAATTCTCTGGCTAATTCTCCTTCCGATGAATCCCGTTCCTTAACCCCTACCTGACCGATATACTGCTCAAGCCATTCTTGAGTAGTCACCCAATTGCGACCAACCTTAATTGCCTGAAACTTTCCTTGACGGGCCCGCAAACTTAAATAATCCTGTGAATAATTACAGAGTTGACTGGCTTGACTAAGAGAAATATATTTTTGCGGCTCGTTTTTTTGACTCATCTAAAATAAAAATGCGCAGGTAAACACAAACAAACTCTTTTGACTGAGTTTTTGGTTACCTGCGCAGTAACTAATTTATCGTATTGTAAGTCTATTATACGCCCTGACCAAAATAGGTGTCAAGCGCGGTATCCGATAATATCGGATACGATCAGATACAAGTATATCGGTTATGTTTTCTATTGTTGTTTTTTGGCTTAAATAAGCCAAATAAATACGTATCGGTTATCGGATAGCCTGATTTTTAGATTTTTGTTTAAAGCCCCTAATCTAAGAGTTATCCACAATAGATTTTTCATTTAAAATGAAAAATAATTTTCAATTTACAATTCTCAATTATCAGTAAATTTTCAATTAATTAATTTTCAATTAAGATAATTAAGATATTTGCCTTATCTCAATGTCATTCCCAACTTGATTGGGAATCCAGATTAAATTAATATTCACTGGATTCCCGCTTTCGCTTGCTTCGTCGGCAAGGCGGGCGGGAATGACACTGTATGTTAGTTTGATCATTGATCATTGATAATTGATTATTCATTGAAAATTTCAGTATATACTTATCCACACAATCATACTTGACGACCAAATTAAGAAAAGTTAATATTATATTAATAACTTATATAAAGATTACAAAACATTAATAACAATAACGTAAAACTATGCGATACCTTAATATTAAAGACACAGCTAAACTCCTTCATGTTACCCCTCTCACCTTAAGAAACTGGGACAAGAAAGGAATTTTAAAACCCTATCGAAATCCAGCTAATAATTACCGAGTTTATAGACTTGACCAGATAGAAGGCTTTTTAAGAAAACTAGAGCAAAGCCGCGTTAAACAAAATACAAGGAAAATAGACCTGTTTTAATCTATTTAAAAAAATGTTAAAAAGCTAAAAATCCCGCCAATAGCGGGATTTTTTATTTATGGACAAAGAAAGATTTTAGCTTCTCGCTTTAATACTCTGAAGAATACCCAGCCCCAGGAAAATACTCACCAAACTGCTTCCCCCATAACTGACCAAAGGCAAAGTTAATCCGGTAATCGGCATGACTGCCATATTCATACTAATGTTAATAACTAATTGAGTAAAAATCATAATTCCCAAACCAGCCGCAAACAGACGAGAAAAATTATTAGAAGCAGCTAAAGCAATTTTAATAATTCGCCAGCAAAGCAAAGCGAAAAGAATCAATAAGACCAGAATCCCCATCAAGCCCCTTTGTTCAGACAAAGTAGCGAAAATAAAATCTGTATGCTGTTCCGGCAAGAATTTAAGACCAGCCTGAGAACCAGCCCCTGAACTTTGACCCAGCCAACTGCCCGAACCAATAGCAATTAATGATTGGCTAATATGATATCCCCGGCCATAGGGATCTTCTTGAGGATTTAAAAAAGTAAGGATTCTTTGTTTTTGATATTCCTTTAAAATACCGAACCAGCCAGCAATAAAAACCAAAAGAATAATCAAAAAAAGAACAAGAAGATGACGCAGTTTAATCCCTGAAATCATAATTAAACCAAACCAAATACTTAACAAGATTAGAACCGAACCGAAATCCGGCTGGAGAATGACGATTAGAATTAACAAACCGATATAAAAGCCGGAAACAATCAGATGTCGGATTCGGTACATTTCAACATGGCGCAAAGAGAAATATTTAGCCAATAAAAGAACGACCACAATCTTAATAAATTCAATTGGTCCGAAATTAATTAATCCTAAACGGAACCAGCTGGAAGCGCCTCTGATTTCCTGAGAGAATAATACAGAAATCAAAGAGAGCAATGATAATAAGTAAAGAATAACCAAAACAGAAGAATAATTTCGAAAGATTCGGTAATCAAGAAAACTTAAGCCGAGCATTAATAAAAAGCCAAAAAATAGAAAAGATATCTGTTTTTTAAAATAAACCAGCGATTCAGAAGAACCAATTCCATAAATAGTTAAAAGCCCTACTCCGGTCAGAAGCAGGGCAGTAATTATCAAAGGCCAATCAAGTTTGCGGAGGTGAGTGTACATATAAAATTAATATTCTTGAAATCTTTCTCTCTCTTTAGTTCCAGACAAAAAATTATCAGGGTCAAAAATATTGGTCTCTGGCTCAACTTCAATAAAGGCAACCTGACCCTTAATCGGATTAAACCAAGTCGTTACAAAATCGCGTTCCTGCCCAGCCAATAAAGTCCTGATTTCGTTAGTGTTGATTGCTAATAATTGATGGTCCTGGTCAAAAAGCAAAATATCAAT
>JBDRKH010000019.1:0-3058 GCA_043814195.1 Patescibacteria group bacterium | reverse complement strand
TTGTAATTCAGCCAGAATAATTCTGTCCACATCAGTCAGCCACCTGACTAATTGAGCCCGGCGATAATAGAAAATTGACGGAATCGGGTATTTAAAATGGTCATCTAAAATATCAGTCCAGACAATCCGGTAAAGCGAGGTACCGAGAATATCGCCTTCCAAAGCAGTCTCAATCCAACTGGTTAATTCTCCGCTGGCCGTAATCATAATCGGCCGCCTCTTCAAATCTAATTCTCTGACCAAAGCAACCTCTCTCCGTAAGAACTCTTTATCAACAAACGGACATTCGCCAAAAGTCCTTAAAAACGGCTCGTTTTCTATCTGCCAGATTTTAATCGTCTGATCATCCTGATAATGATTTACTATCTGCTCAAGCATTAGTAAAATCCGCTCCTGTTTTTCTGAATCAGTTAATTGCTCAGCCCAATCCGGAATATGGCATTCAGGCCAGCGCGGCACTTTTATCCCAATGGTCAAAATTATTTCTCCGCCTCTGACCGCTGTTTCCTGAATCTGCCAATCCAAATCATCAAAAAAGTATTCGCCCTGTTTTGGCTCAATCATTGGCCAATAAGCAATCAAGCGCAGTTTTTTAACGTCCAAATCATCTAAAATCGCCTGATAAGCTGTCCGCCAATCCAAATCCAGGTTTTCGGCAAACAACTGGCTAAAAGTCACCCCCCAATCAATTTTTTCCGACTGGGGCGCTTGACCAATAAACATAAATCCCAAAAAACCAAGCACGAGCAGGATTAATACTAGAATTAATAAAACAAATATTCTGATTGTTTTTTTAATCATTTTAGAAAGCTAAAAGACCCAAGCCCAGAACAATCAACAAAATAGCCAGGACTTTTTGAATAATTGCGGTCTGGTTAATCTGTTCTTTGACCAATTGGGGATGTTTTTTAGAAAGGAAAATAGCCAGCGAGAAAACAAAAAAATATTGGACGCCCTGCAAAGCATTGACTAAACTGACGCTCCCCAGAAAAATAGCGTAATTAAGCGAAACAAAAGCAATGGCTGAAAGAGCTTTGTTAGAAAGAGCCAGACCGCCTAATTTAAAAGTAATTTTAGTTGATGATTTTAAAATTTCCTGACGAACTGCAGGCCAGGCCAAAAGAAAGATTATTCCTAAAATGCCGCCGATTCTCATCCAGATAAAGCCATTAATAAAAGGCTGGAAAGTATAAATATACTTGCCTAAGACATAAGAAAGAGCAAAAAGAAAGCTGGCTAATAGAGCGATTGATATTTTTTTAGAAAGACCAGACAGAGCTTGCTTAGCTTGATAAGGCCAGACAACAATCAAGCCGCCTAAAACCAATAAAACAAAAGACCAATATTGAGCAGCCGCTAATCGCTCGTTTAATAAAAAATAGCTCAATAAGATAGTGAAAATCGGCACTGACCCGCCGATTAAAGGAACGATTCTGGAAACTTCGCTTTTTTGGATTGACTGATAAAAAAAGAAAGTGGCCAAGATAAACAAAAAGCCGGACAGAAAACTAATCAATATCTGATTAAGAGGGATTAAACTAAAACCAAAAGGAATTAAAAGCAAACTTAAAAGAGCGCCTAAAAGCCCGGCATAGAAAACATAAACCGCTGGTTTCAAAACCGTTTTGGAAAGAATAAACTTATCAATCACAAAAACCGCGGCAAAAAGAAAATGAGCGAAAATAGCAATGATTAACCAGTTCATAAATCGTATAACCTAAAACTTGAAACTTGAAACATTTTATATTTTAATTTCGTTATTTTTACAAATTTCCGCATAGACCCTAGCACTCGGTCTGATTTTTCTTTCAAAAGTATGATAATCAATTTCCACCAAGCCAAATCTGGGCCAAAAGCCCTTATCCCATTCAAAATTATCCAGCAAAGACCAATAAAAATACCCCCGCACATCAATCCCCTCCTGAATCGCTTTATGAATCCAAACTAAATGGTCTTTAACAAATTGGGCTCGTTTTTCATCTTTCGCGTCAGCCAAGCCGTTTTCCATAATATAGATGGGTTTTTGATATTTTTTTAAACTCTTTAAAACCCGATAAATCCCTTCTGGATAAATTTCCCAACCCAAATCAGAAACTAATAAATTTCTATTATTAGGCAAACGACGATGAGCATAATAATTTAAACCGATAAAATCTTGTTCTTTTTTTATTTTATTCAAAAAATATTCGTTCCAGAAATAATTAGCTAAAGGGATGTTTTCAAAATAAATGTTATTTTTAGCAATTCCAATCTGGCACTCCAAATCAACCAGATGAAGCGATCGATAAGCTAATTGATGCGCTTTAATTAAATTATTAAGAGTTTTAAAATATTTTAAAATACTTTTCTCTTGAGGGGGCCAAGTACCTCTAAAATAAGATGCACCAGAATATACATTCGGTTCATTTATAGTTATCCAAAACTTCACATAATCAAACAGATTCTCTGCGATAATTTTAACATATCGTTCAAAATAATAAGGGGCTTTAGGGTTTAACCAGCCGCCTTGTTCTGCCAGCCAATTAGGCAAAGTAAAATGGCAAAGCGCAACAAACGGCTCTAATCCCCTTTGTTTTAAAGCGTGTAAAACTTGACGATAATGCTCTATTTCTTTTTCGTCAAACTTTCCTTCATACGGCTCAATTCGTGACCATTCAATTGAAAAGCGATGAGCATTATGATTAAGTTCCTTGGCAATGTCAAAATCTTGTTCAAAACGATGGTAATTGTCGCAAGCCCGGCCTGAAATATAGTTTCGGGGTTGGGATATTTCCGGAAACTTATCATTCTGCCAGGTTTGCCAGTATTTTTTGCCTCTCTTAGCTAATTCTTCAGCCATGCCTTTTTCCCATTTTGACCAATCATTATTATTCCCGCCTTCTACCTGATGAGCCGAGGTGCTTGCTCCCCAATAAAAATTTTTAGGAAATTTTAATTCTGACATACTTTATTTCTGGCACTTGGGGCAAAAATGAGCTGACCGGCTGCTAATTTTAATTCTTTGGATTTTAGTCCCACATTTATCGCAGGGCTGACCAGTTCGCTGGTAAACTTTAAC
>JBDRKH010000018.1:0-3334 GCA_043814195.1 Patescibacteria group bacterium | reverse complement strand
TTTTCGCCAGACCGAATTTGATATTTTTTACAACGAAGGGATTTCTCGGCTGGGCGATATTATTAATACCGGAGTCAAGTTCGGGGTAATTAATCGGGCCGGGGCTTGGTTTAATTATCAGGGCGAAAAGCTGGGTCAGGGCATAGAGGGGGCTAAAGTTTATCTGAAAGAAAATCCCAAAATAGTTACCGCAATTGTCAAGGAAATAAAAAAAGCTGTTTTAGAACAGCAGTCTTGATCGTTAAAGGCGCGACCTTTGTCGTCCTATTTTCTAGTAAATGCCAAAAGGCCCATTATCCGGGCTTTTTTTATTGATTTAGCCAGTTTGCGCTGGTGTTTGGCGCAAGTGCCAGTGCGGCGGGGGGAGATAATTTTGTTCTGGCCGGAAAGAAACTGGCTCAACAGGTCAGCGTCTTGATAATTAATTTCTTTAATTTTATTTTGACAGAAATAACAAGCTCTCATAGTGTTCCTGAAACCTGAAACATAAAACCTGAAACATTACTTAGGGAATTTAATATGTTTTAAGTTTCATGTTCCAAGTTTTATGATTTAGAAGGGGATGTCTTTAACATCTACTTTTTCTTGTTTATCTTCTTTTTCCCCAGCCGCTGGATTTTCTTCTTCAAGATTATTTTCTTGTTTGTTTTGTTCAATCGGCTCTTCCGAATCAATTACAGGAATATCCCCGATGTCTTTCGAGTCGGGATTCTGACTATTTTGCGTTGGGACTTCTTGTCCTTGTCTTGGTCCCATTTGCATATTTTCTGTCACAATTTGTGTGCGATATTTTTTGTTGCCATCTTGGTCCTGCCAAGAGCGGGTCCGAATTCTGCCTTCAATTAAGACTAGGCGTCCTTTACTTAAATAACGGGCGCAAATATCAGCCAATTTGCCAAAAGCAACCACATTATGATATTCAGCCGCTTCTTGTCGGTTGCCGCTCGGGTCGTTCCAGATGCGGTTAGTGGCGATACTAAAAGAAACAACATTTTGACCCGAAGGCAAAGCTCTGGTTTCCGGGTCGCGGGTAAGATTGCCGACAATGACCGCTTTATTAAAATTCATTGTAATCTTGAAACTTGAAACATGAAGCCTGAAACATTAATTAATGAATTTAATATGTTTCAAGTTTTACGTTTCAGGTTTTATGACTTATTGGTTAAGTATTTCTTCTAATTTTTTATCCAAATCTTCGAACTTGGTTTTTTCTTTTTTAGTTGGCGCTTCCTTAAATGGCTCTATTTTTTCAATCATTTTACTGTAATCAATTTCTTTTTCCGGTTTGGCTTCGGGTTGTTTCTGGCTGGTGATAATGTAGCGGAGAAGGCTATCTTCCAGATTCAAATACTGATAAAGCTGATTGATTGATTGAGCCGGGAAAGAAAAAGCAAGATTCAAATGAAAAGCTTCTAATTGTTTGTTAATCGGATAAGCTAATCTTTGGGGGTAAGGCAAATTTTCTTTTTCTAAAGAAAAAGAGCCTCCTTGGTCAGTGATAATTTGTTTGACCTTGTTAACTGCTTGCTGAAGCTGATCTTGATTCAAGGAAGGAGGAAAAAGACAGCTTATTTGATATTGTTTAGCTTGTTCGATCATATCTCCAGACTAGCAGAGAAACAAACAGAGGTCAAGATTTCAGATTTTAAATTCAATCACGTCTCCGTCCTGGACAAGATATTCCTTGCCTTCGGTTCGGAGCAGGCCTTGGTCGCGCGTCTTAGACCAGGAGCCCGCTTCAACTAATTTTTGCCAGTTGATTACTTCGGCCCGAATAAATTTTTCCTGAAAATCAGTATGAACTAGGCCGCCGGCTTGGGACGCTTTGGAATTTTTTTCCAAAGTCCAAGCCCTGGTTTCTTGCCCGCCTTTGATGGTGTAAAAGGTAATCAGGTCTAATTTTTCGTAACAGGCAGTAATCAGTTTATCTAATTGCGAACAAGGCAGGCTCAGTTCCTTTTGTTCTTTAGGGCTTAAATCTAACCTTTCCACTTCTAATTTAATATCCATTTTTAAATCGCATTTATCAAATTCTTTATTCTTTCCTTCATCTTTGACATTACAAACATTTACTGATGGCTTTTGAGCTAATTGTTCATCTTTTAACTTAAGCTCATTAAGAATTATTTCAAAATCACGCTGCGGGTCTATTTGTTTTTCTACATGAACTATTTTTTCATCTTCGAAACAGCGAGTGATTAAAAGAATGGCGTCAACCGCGTAGATATGAGAAAGAAATTGATTGCCTAATCCTTCGCCTTGATGGGCGTTTTTGACCAAGCCGGCAATATCAATAAATTCAATAATCGTCGGGGTGATTTTTTCCGGCTTGATAATCCGGGCAATTTTTTCCAAGCGTTCATCCGGCACGGCCACCACGCCGACATGGGGGTCTATGGTGCAAAAAGGATAATTGGAAATATCCACCTGTTGTTTGGTCAGGGCTTTAAACAGAGTTGATTTGCCTACATTGGGTAAGCCGACAATGCCGACTGAAAAAGACATAGATTATTTTTTATGGCCGCGGAAGAATTCCTGGCCGGTCATTTGTTTTTTGCCTTGGGGCTGGACTAATTCCAAATAAAGGCGACCATCTTTAACCTTAACTTTGATAATTTTTACTCGCAAGCCGTTTGATTCTGTCCAAACGCCGGGCCAGGGATAAAAAGCGCGCGTTTTTCTTTCTATTTCAAAGGGATCCTGGTTCAGATCTATTTTCCCGTCATCTCTGGTTAATATTTTAGTCTGGGTGGCTCGGGAATCGTCTTGGGGCTGAAGTTCGGTTTTGTTTTCTAAATATTGAGGCAGGATTTCTAAAAGATAATCAGCCGCTAATTGAGCCAGTTTTCGCTCTAGGGTTTGATAAGTCTCGTCAGGGGCAATTAAGATTTCTTTCTGGCCAATAATCGGGCCATGGTCTATTTTTTCATCCATTAACATAATGGTCAAGCCGGTTTTCTGCTCTCCGTTTAAAACAGCTGTTTGAATCGGTGAAGGACCGCGGTATTTGGGTAAAAGCGAAGGATGAAGATTAAGCGCGCCTCTTGAAGGAATTTCTAAAATATCTTGAGGAATAATTTGGCCATAAGCGGCCGCGATAATTAAATCAGGCGCTAGTTTTTTAATTTCTGATTTTATTTCCGCAATTTTTATGGGCTGGAATATTTTTAAGTCAAGCTGGCCGGCTAATTCTTTAACAGGCGGAGGAGTTAATTCTTGCTGGCGGCCAGCTGGTTTGTCCGGGGCGGTAATAACAGCGAGGATTTGATAATTATTCTTAGCTAGTTTTTCAAGAGTCGGCACAGCGAATTGACTGGCGCCCATAAAAATAATT
>JBDRKH010000017.1:0-11233 GCA_043814195.1 Patescibacteria group bacterium | reverse complement strand
AAATCGGCTGATAAGGAGGTAAAGTGAGATGGTTGATCAAGAAACAAAAAGTTTTTCTATTGGATGGATTATCTGGATCTGTTTGGGTCTTGGAATAATTGGTCTTATTTTATTCTCCTGGCCATCTAATTCTGAAGACCCCAATCAATCCAAAATAAGAAAACCAATCCCTCATATTACTTCTAGAGTCTTCCGGGTTCCGGCTGGGGCCACGGTTGATAAAACCACTAAGGGGGAGCCCTTAAAAGTCAAGCTGGGAGACCTAATTACCCTAGAAAGACTTCAGGGTCCGTCCGGAGGCCTTTTCTTTATCAATACCAACCTTGACCCGCTTGAAGTCCAATGGCCGGATAGACTGCGGGTCAAGAACACAGAAAGGGAAAAAGACCCGATTATGTTTAAAAACATGAATAAGCCGGGGACGCCTGATATTGTCCTGATTGCAAAAATCGGGACATAATCGGGACACAAAAACCAAAACCAAAAGCCGGGGGCAGAAAAAATAAATCTGCCTGCCCGGCTTTTATATTTCCCAAAAACATCACAAATCAAACTCCGCCTTTCTAAATCATAATCACACTGAAAAACAATCTGTTATACATGGAAAAATTGTTCCATTACAACATTTACCAACATATAAGCGGCTAAAGCAATTGCTAAACCAACTAAGGCGGCGATTAACATTTTTCTGGCATTGGTTTGCCGTTCATCATCACCGGCTGAAGTTGCCCAAAGAATTCCAGCTATAATTATTACAATTACCGAAACAAAACTAAGGATGCCTGCTCCCCAATTAATTGCGTTTTCTAATATGTCTTTGATATTACTAGTAGGCAAACTTGTATCTGGCTTGTCTAATGCCAAGGCAAAGTTAAAACTGAATAAAGATAAAAATATCACAACCAGCAGAACACTAAAGATTGTTTTTTTCTTATAAAGAAATTTCACTAAATTTCACCCCCTTTCTTTAAAAATAATTTTTGATTATTTAACGCCTAAAATCTGATACAATGCCCAAATTAAAGATTCAGCGGCCAGAGCAATCGCTAAACCGCCAAGTGCCCAGTAAATAGTTTTTTTAGCGCTGGTAATCTTATTTTCTTCTCCCCCAGAAACCATATAGAGAACGCCACCATACATAATCATTAAAATCGCCACTGCGCCAATAATTCGGGCAATCCAGTTAATAATCCTGATTAAAAGCTGGGTAAAATCAGTACTGCCCAAGGGATTGGAAATAGAACCTTGTTCTCTTACTACATCGGCCGCCTCAATTTGAAATACAAAAAATATAACTGATAAAATTACGAGAGACAAAATTATCAAAGGGTAAAATTTTCTCAAACTATTTTTAAACATATAAATTCTATCTATCATTGACAAGCTGGAAATTGATTCCAGGCGCCGCTGAAACCGCCAACGGCAATAGTTTTCAATAAAGTATCGATAATCAGCCAAGAACAAAAAATTATCAGTAAACCAATAACCACATTGGTAAAGATATTTCTAGCTAAAGTCACTTTGCTCTCGTCTCCGCCCGAAATCATAAAAATCACGCCCGCGACCACAAATAAAAGCATCGCCACGGGCAAAGCCAAATTAAAACTGACGAAATTAATGATATTGCTGGCTAATTGCCAAAGATGACAAAGAGCGCAAGCTGGTTTGTCTCCCCAGCCGCAGGGAAGAATCGGCCCGGTATGAAAGCCGGCCGCCTGAACCAGATTAACTGTTAATAATCCGAATGAAATTAGGAGAATTGAGATGATTAAAAGTTTTTTCATTCCTGCATCAAAAGAGTTATTTGATTGGCCGCTTTGTTAAGCGCGTCTTTAATGGTTGTTTGGCCTAATACCACTGATTCTACCATATCAGCCAGATATTGCTCAATAGCCGAGTTATCCACTTGATACCATGAATAAGCGGTTAAGGATTGTTCGGCAAAAACGCCTAAATCAGGGTCAGCTTTCTGCCCATTAACCAAATCGCGCCGGGCGGTTGGTTTTTTGGTCGCCTCTAAATATTTTTGGGCATTTTCTTTTTGGTTTGCCCAAATAATAAATTGCCAGGCTTGTTTGACCGCTCCTGAATTATGGGAAACGGCCAAAGCCCAATAATTAGAATAATTAATATCTTTAGCAGAATCCTTGATTTGAGGCATAGGAGCAATTCCAAAATTCAAGTAAGGCGATTTGGCCCGGACGGTCGAAAGATTGTAGGCATAATTAAACATCATGGCGGTCTTGCCTTGATAAAAAGCGTCAATTGAATAATCCATCCGGGTATTCCAGGTATAGATTGATTTTAAGGGATCGGTAAAATCAATATAAAACTGCAAAGCCCTTTCGCCCGGATAAAAATTTTCTCCATTCAAACTGGCTGATTGATTAAAAGTAGCGGCTGTTTTATTCCGATTAACCATTTGAGCGCCTGATTGGAGCATTAATAAGCTAATAATATCAGTTGAGCGATTGATGTTCCGGGCGGTGCCCAAAGCCGCTCCGGCCCGGACAATATTGCCCCGTTCATCCTTAATTACTGATTTCTCAACCGTTTCCAAAAATTCCTCCCAAGTAGCGGGCGGCTGAGGAATACCGGCCGTATTAAAAATATCTTTATTGTAATAAAGAGCCAGAGTATCAACGCTTAAAGGCAATGCCGCCAGATAACCGTCATCCGAAACAAAATCCTGTTCAACCACATCAACAAAATTATCCTGAACTTGTTTAAGACTGATTAAATCAGAAGGGGCGGCCCAGATCTTATTACCATACCTAGGCAGCCAGGTATTATGCATCATAAAAATGTCCGGACCGCGGCCGCTGGCCATGGCATCCAGTAAATCTTTTTCATAGGTCTGATAATTCTTTTTATAATATTTAATTTCAATATAGGAATACTCCTTATTAAAATCCTCAATCAATTGCCGCCAAATATCTGAATCATCAAAAACGCCCCAAAATTCTAACTCTGCTTTGTCAAAAGTCTCTTCTTTACAGCCAGGCAGAACAGCGGCTAATCCCAAGATAAGAACTGGAGCGATTAAAGTATAAAGAATGGTGGTTTTGGATTTGGGCATGCTAATTAAAAACTAATCCATAATGTTGGTTATCTATGGTCAATTCTTTATCTAGAGTCAATCCTGCTTGCTCAATTAATTGTTGGGCTTCCTGTTTAGAAATCAGCCAGCCCTGTTTAGGCGCTAAGGAAGCGCCCGGAATCCATTCAATTAAAACGAGCTGGCCGCCTGGCTTTAAGACCCGATTAGCTTCCTTGATAATAGCTGATTTTTTCTGGGATTGGAATAAAATATTGCGCATTAAAACTGAATCAACTGAATCATCAGCTAATTTTGAAGCGCCCGGAATTTCCAGATTACAATGGACTGTTTCAATATTATTAATTCCTTCCAGCTTAGCCTGGCTATTAACTGCTTCTAGGGTTTCTTTAACCACATCCAAAGCATAAACTTTGCCCTGGGGCATCAATTTAGCTAGAGGGATGCTATAATATCCATTACCACAGCCAAAATCAGCCGCTTCCAGATTATCGCGGAGGTCTAACTGACTAATAATTTCTTCGGGCTTTGAAAAGCTGTTAGTCTCTGGCATATTAAATACAGGCAACAGAAACAAGTTTATCTCCCCGGCCTAATCTCATAATTCTAACACCTTGAGTTGCCCGGCCTAAAGTGGAAATATCTTTAAGTTTAGTTTTAATTACCTGGCCTTTTTGGGAAATCGCAATCAGATCTTCGTACTCTTTGTTTATCACCTGACTCGCCACTAGCTTGCCTGTTTTATCAGTAATTTTTGCCGTCTTAATGCCAAAACCGCCTCTTTTTTGTAATTTATAATTCTTCAAATCTGTTTTCTTGCCATAGCCGTTTTCCGTCAAAATCAAAACCTTGAGATTTTTTTTATCTTCCTGGCGGCTAATTACATCCATTCTGACTAATTTGTCTTCGCCTCTTAAATCAATTCCCCTAACTCCGCTGGCCGCCCGGCTCATTGACCTAACATCAGTTTCTCTGAAACGGATACTTTGTCCCTGGGTAGTAATCAAGATAATTTCATCCTGGCCAGAAGCCAAACCAGCCCATTTTAATTTATCGTCTTTCTTTAATTTAATCGCAATTAGACCGTTCTTTCTCACCTTAATAAAATCTTCTATCTTGGTTCTTTTAATTATACCATTTTCCGTGGACAGAACCAAGTATTTGGCAATTTGATTTTTTCCCACATTCAAAACCGCATTAATCTGTTCCTTGGCGCCCAGCTGAAGGAAATTAACGATGGCCTGGCCCCGGGCAATTCGGCTGGCTTCGGGCAGTTCATAGGCTTTATTCTGAAAAACCCTGCCCTGGTCAGTGAAGAAAAGCACATCGTCATGAGTCGAAGCAGGCAAAAACCAGCCCACCGCGTCTTCTTCTCTCGGCTTAATCCCTGAAGTGCCTTTGCCGCCTCTTTTCTGGGCCCGATAAGCTTGAGGATTAACCCGTTTGATATAGCCGCCCTGGGTTAAAATAATCACGCATTCTTCTTGAGGAACTAAATCCTCCTCGGTCAATTGACCAACTGGTCGGGCAAAAACCTTAGTTCTCCGTTCATCAGCGTATTTGTCTTTTAATTCTTTAAGCTCTTTTTTGACCATCTCTAAAACCTTCTTGGGACTCTTTAATAAAAATTCCAACTCCTTGATTAATTCTTTCTTTTCTTTTAATTCGTCTTTGATTTTCTTTCTTTCCAAGCCAGCCAAAGTTTGCAAACGCATTTCCAAAATAGCCGTGGCCTGCCGGTCGCTTAACTTAAATTTGGCCATTAGATTCTGATGGGCCTTTTCCCGGTCAGGCGATTTCTTGATTGTTTCAATGACCGCGTCAATATGGTCTAAGGCTTTATTCAAACCTTCTAAAATATGGGCTCGCTCCTTAGCTTGCTTTAACTGGTATTTAGCCCTCCGGGTAACTACCTGCTGGCGATGCTTAATATATTCTTCTAGAACGCTCTTCAGAGATAAAACTTGGGGCTGGATTCCATTAACCAAAGCAAGCATATTCAAATGAAAGGTTTTCTGTAAGTCAGTCAGCTTGTAAAGCCGGTTCAAAATCTTCTGGGGGCTGGCATCGCCTTTTAACTCAATCACAATTCTCATTCCTTCCCTGTCTGATTCGTCGCGCAAATCTTTAATCCCCTGAATTCTTTTGTCCTTAATTAAAGTGGCAATCTTAATAATCAGATTGGCTTTATTAACCCCGTAAGTCATCTCATTAATAATAATCTGGAACTTGCCGCCTTCGGCTTCAATAATTTCCGCTTTAGCCCGATTAACAATCGGTCCTCGACCGGCGCTATAGGTCTGAATCATGCCTGAACGGTCATAGATTTCTCCGCCGGTCGGAAAATCCGGTCCTTTAATAAACTGGAAAAGATCTTTGACCGTAGCTTGAGGATGGTCAATCAGATAAACAATTCCGTCAATTAGTTCGCCTAAATTATGGGGCGGGATATTGGTAGCCATACCTACGGCAATACCCATCGCTCCATTCAAAAGCAATTGAGGCAATTTGGCTGGCAGAACAATTGGCTCCTGACGAGTGCCATCATAATTATCCGCCCAATCCACTGTTTCTTTTTCAATGTCCAATAACATTTCTTCAGCCAGCTTAGTCATCTTCGCTTCCGTATAGCGCATGGCGGCAGCGGCGTCCCCATCCATGGAATTATGAACAAAGACACCGGCGCTAAGAGAAAAATTATGATGAGGTTCTATGGTTAAATCGTAAACATCTTTTCTTTCTCTCAAAAATCTTATGGATACTACTCTATGATTATATTTTTTAGATTCAGTTATTATTTCGTGAAAATTATCAAAATAATTTAAAGCATTTTTAATTCTTGGAACTCCATTATTAATTCTTTCTTGCTCATACATTTGAGGAGTGATTTCCTTATATTTAGTTAAAAGAGAATAGACAAATCCTAAAATTTTACTCTTAATTACCTTTTCTCTATATAAAGGGTTCTGCCAAAGTATCTTATTCATCCCGACTCTTCGTAAAGAAATTTTTTCTCTGTTTTCAGCTATAAATTTATTTCTTCCTTCGGCTATTTTTTTAACATAACTTGGGTCGTTTTTGTGACGCCAAGAAGCAATCTTCTTATGATATCCCCAATGCTCGACCCATTGAATCCTTAAAATATTATCGGGATTATTATTTAACTTATTAAAATCTAAATGATGCCTAATCTTGCCATTACTTTTTTCGTAAACTCCGTTTTCTAAGTTCCAGTTATCAGCTAAACGATGAACGAAATTCCAAACATTATCCAATGGCTGTCGTATCATTTCATAATTTCTTAATTTCTTATCTTCGCCTCGATAAATATCAACATAAAGAGGCATCAAAGAATCTCTGACCTTCAAATCTCTCGCCTTTTTATAGCGACCGCTTCGTAACATAAAAAGATGGTCAAAGGTGCATCTAATCTTTTCTCCGTTATCTAAAACTACTTCTATTATTTTCTCTTTCTTCCGAGTTAGTCTGGGATTTTTAATTTCAGCAATTTCTACCTTTTTAGTCTTTGGATTAAAAGAAAAAGCCCAATTTCTTTTTCCTTGACTAGCTTCTTTAATAAGTTTTTCAAAACTTAAATCTCTCCCATCTGCTAATCTGATTTTTGTATCTTTTGTAAAACAGCCAAAATTCCCTTGACCATCAACCAAAGGATAACGAGAAGAAAACTTTTGGGCCAATCTGACCATGGCATCATAAACGGCCGTATCGCCGTGAGGATGATACTTACCCAAAACTTCGCCAACCACCGTGGCTGACTTTCGGTACCTGGACCCTGCCCCCAACCCTAAGCCATGCATGGCATATAAAATACGGCGGTGAACTGGCTTCAGTCCATCGCGCACATCAGGCAAGGCCCGGGCGACAATCACACTCATCGCATAATCCAAATAAGACTCTTCCATCTCCTCGGCAATTGAGCGCTTTTTAATATAGCCCAATTCTCCGCCTTGAGGCGGAGTTTTGGGATTCTTTTTGCTCGATTTAGTTTTCTTAACCATTTATTGAGCTAAAGGCAATTTGGCTGGCTTAATAGTTTTTATTTCTTTTTCAAATTGGATTACTCCTTGATTTCCTGTCTGTTCTGTTTCTAATTCCAATTCCAAATCATCTTCAAAAAAAGCATTGATACTTGCTTTAAAAGCATCTTTTAAAGAAAGAGTGTCCTGCTTAAGCTGATTTAATGATTGACTCACCTGGCCATCTTTGGGTTTTTCAGCCACTGATTGAGAATATTTAAAAGAAATCACCCAAAGAGAAACAATAATCAGCATGCAAATAAAAACAGACAGCCAGAGAATCTGGATTCGGACATAACGAGGCTTATTCTGAAGTTTTTCAATAAAATTAACTAAACTCATAATTTCAACAGCGCTATTTCCATCTCTTTGCCCGCCATCTCTTTCTTTTTAATCACTAATTTATCAAGAGCGATTTTACCGTTAATCCCGGCTTCTTTTAAAAAGTCCTTGACTTCAGCTAAATCAAGTTTCAAACCAGGCAATTGGTAATGCATGGGGATAATTAAATTAGGCTCTAATTGTTCGGCTATTTTCATGGCCTGGCGAGCATTAATCGTAAAAGCTCCGCCCACTGGAATAATTAAAATATCCGTTTGGCCAATTGCTTCTGATTGATTATCGGTTAATCTTTCCTGGCCCAAGTCGCCTAAATGACAAAGTCGAATATCATCCATTTCTATTAAATAAATAGTATTCAGCCCTTTTTCTTCTCCTTTTTTATTATCATGATAACTGTTCACTCCGACAATCCTGACACCCTTGATTTCATATTCGCCTGGCCCGTTAATCACAAAAGGCTGACCACTGATTGCCTGAACATTATTATGGTCATAATGGTCGTGGGAAATGGTCACGATATCAGCATTGCCCCGGGGCGGGGTTAAACCGATACTCTTGTCAAATGGGTCAGTAATAATAGTCAGATGACCACCTTGGTTAGCAATTTTAAAACAAGAATGGCCCTACCAATTTATAGTCATGTAACTTGAAGCATATTATATTTAAATTAAAAATAAATTTATGTTTCAGGTTTCAAGTTTTATGTTTCAAGACTATTCTATCATATCTTCTCCCTCTTGCCAAGTGATTAATCTTAGGTTATACTCTGAAAATATGGAGAAAAAAGAATCTAATTTAATGAAAGATTTACTGGTCAAAATTGACCAAAGCCCCCGTCTGCCTCAGCCAGGTGACTTAGTTGAGGGACAAATTATTAAAATCAGCAAAAATGCGATAATTTTAGAATTGGGTCCGATTGGTACTGGCATTATTTACGGCGGTGAATGGAAAGATAATCGAAGCTTGGTCAAGGAATTAAAAGTGGGCGATACTATTTCAGCTTTGGTTTTAGATTCGGAAAACGACGACGGCTATGTTGAGCTTTCTCTCAAAGAAGCTAATCTAGAACAAGCCTGGACTGACCTTAAAGATAAAAAGCAATCAGGCGAAACAATTACTGTCAAAGTAACCGAAGCAAATCGAGGCGGCTTGGTAATTAATTATGCCGGATTAATTGGTTTTCTGCCAGTTTCCCAGCTTTCGCCTCAAAATTATCCCCGGGTGGAAGGCGGCGATAAAAACAAGATTCTTAAAGAATTAAATAAGTTTATTGGCCAAGAAATTAAGGTAAAGATTATTAGCTTAGATAAAAGAACCGAGAAATTAATTGTTTCGGAAAAAGCCGCTCAAGAAAAAAAGCTCAAAGAAAATTTGGAAAATTACAAAAATGGCGACTTGGTTGAAGGCGTAGTTACCGCTTTAGCTGATTTTGGCGCCTTTATTAAGTTTGATGATAACTTAGAAGGATTAGCCCACATTTCTGAACTGGACTGGCAAATCATTGACCACCCCAGCCAAGTGCTTAAAGAAAGCCAAAAAGTCAAAGCTCAAATTATTGATATTCAGGATGGACAAATCTCTCTTTCTCTTAAGGCGCTCAAGCAAGACCCTTGGCAGAATATTGAGGGAAAATACCAGAATGGACAGGAAATCCAGGGCAAAGTGATTAAATTTACCCCGACCGGCGCTTTTGTCCAAATTGAAAATGAAATCCATGGTTTAGTTTATGCTACGGAACAGACGCTTAAACTTAACCAAACCTATAATTTCCGAATTCTCTCTCTGAGCTCTAAAATGCACAAAATGGCTCTTGCTCTTAAAGAGTCGATAGAATAATGAGTTATTTAGTCAAAAACCTATTAATTGCTTTTATGGCTTTTTTGATTATTGCCGGTCTTTTTACTTTGCTCAACGGGCCAAAAGATAAACCAACTGAAATTTCTTTAAGCCAGTTAGTTGAACAGATTAACCAAGAACAAGTAGCCACGATTATTGCCCAGGGCGACCAGCTGGAAATTGAATTAAAAGACGGAACCAAAGAAAAAGCGACTAAAGAAAAAGAAGCTTCTTTGACTGAATCATTAAAAAACTATGGGGTTGATTCAGAAAAGCTCAAGTCAGTTAATTTGGAAGTTAAGGGTGAAAGCGGCTTGGCTTTTTGGTTGGGCGCAATTCTTCCCTTTCTCCTGCCTCTAATTATTATCGGCTTTTTCTTCTGGTTTATGTTCCGGGGCGCCCAGCGCGGCCAGATGCAGGCTTTTACTTTTGGCCGTTCCCGAGCCCGCTTAGTTGACCCGCGCAACAAAAAAGACCGGATCACCTTTAAAGATGTGGCTGGGCTTAAAGAAGCCAAAGAAGAACTTCAGGAAATTGTTGAGTTTTTGCGAAGCCCGAAAAAATTTATTGATATTGGCGCCAAAATCCCCAAAGGCGTTCTCTTGATTGGTCCGCCCGGCACGGGCAAAACCCTTTTGGCCCGAGCGGTGGCTTCAGAAGCTCATGTTCCTTTTTTCAGTGTTTCCGGTTCAGAATTCGTGGAGATGTTTGTTGGCGTGGGAAGCTCCAGGGTTAGAGATCTTTTCCAGACCGCTAAAAAAAGCGCGCCCGCTCTCATCTTTATTGATGAATTAGACGCGATTGGCCGACAACGAGGCGCTGGCTTGGGCGGCGGCCACGATGAACGGGAACAAACCTTAAATCAGATTTTAGTAGAAATGGACGGCTTTGACCCCAATACCGGAATCATTCTTCTGGCAGCGACCAACCGGCCGGATGTCTTGGATCCAGCCCTGTTGAGGCCAGGCCGATTTGACCGCCGAGTAGCCCTTGATTTACCTGATATTAAAGACCGGGAAGATATTCTCAAAATCCATGCCCGTGACAAACCTTTGGAAGAAAAAGTAAATCTTAGAGAAATTGCCGAAAGAACGCCTGGGTTTTCCGGCGCTGACTTAGCTAATCTAGTTAACGAAGCGGCTATCCTGACCGCTCGCCAAAACAAGAAAAAAATCAGCCAGAATGAACTTAGAGAATGTATTGAAAAAGTCTTGCTCGGCCCGGAAAGAAAAAGTCATATTCTTTCCAAAAAAGAAAAAGAAATTGCCGCTTTTCACGAAGCGGGTCATGCTTTGGTATCTGCCTCTTTGTCTCATGCTGACCCGGTTCAAAAAATCTCAATTATTTCCCGCGGCCAGGTCGCTGGTTATACTTTAAAACTGCCGACCGAAGACCGGCATTTGCACAGCCGCTCCGAATTCATTGATGAATTAGCTGTTTTTATGGGCGGCTATGTGGCGGAAAAAATAGTTTTTGACGAATTAACCACGGGCGCTTCCAATGACCTTCAACAGGCGACCGAATTAGCCCGGAACTTAGTGACTAAATACGGCATGAGCGATAAGCTCGGTCCGAGAACTTTTGGCGGCCGGGAAGAAATGATTTTCTTGGGTCGGGAAATTGCCACGGGAAAAGATTATTCTGAAGAAGCCGCCGGCCAGATAGACAAAGAAGTTTCTCGTTTTATTGACCAGGCTTTTCATACGGCCAAGAAAATCTTAACTCAAAAAAGGAAAAAGCTTGACCAGATTGCCCAAGAATTAATCAAAAAGGAAGCAATTGAACGCCAGGAATTTGAACGCTTGATGAAGCAAAAAGTTTAAAATCGTTGTTCTCTTAAAATATTCATGCTATAATGAACTTATGGAAATCCGTTAGGGAAATAGTAAACAAAGGTTCGCTTATGGCTAAAAAATTAGAAAAGAGAAAAGCAATAAAATTAAGAGAACAAGGTAAAAGC
>JBDRKH010000016.1:0-28953 GCA_043814195.1 Patescibacteria group bacterium | reverse complement strand
ACCATTGACCATTATCTAATTATTAATCTGGTGGTGGTCAAAGAAGCAATTGAATTGGTTGACGGGCTTAATGTTTATGTGCCGCATGATATTCATGACCCTTATTTCCCCGGACCTAATTATACTTACCAGACTTTTGATTTGGCCGCCGGCTGGCGTTATTTAGACGGCGATATGGCTCTTAAATATATTCGCACCCGATATACTTCGCCCAATGGCGATTTTGACCGAATGAGCCGCCAACAACAAATACTTAATCTGCTTAAACAAAAAGTTCTAGGACTCAATCTGCTCTGGGACTTCCCGACTTATTTAAAAATGTTTAATTCTCTCCACAATCATATTGAAACTGATTTAGGCATTCTAGAGCTAAAAGATCTCTGGCAATTTGCCAGAGAAATCCGGCCTGACCAGATTATTAATCTGGTAATTGACAAAAAAGAAACCAATCTTCTAATCGGCGGTCAAGTCGCTTTTGGCAGTCAAATGGCTTCGGTAGTTTATCCCAAAGCCGGCCAAAACAATTACCAGGAGATCCAAGAGTATATTAATCTAAAGGTACGACCTTAACCGATAAAATGAAATTAATTATTGGCCTAGGCAACCCCGGAGAAAAATATCAAAAAACCCGACACAATCTCGGCTTTATGGTTGTGGATTTTTTAGCTGGAAAAGAATCCTGGCAAAAAAACAAAAAAGCTAATTGCCTTTATCTTAAAAAACAAATCAATCAAGAATCAGTTATTCTGTCTAAACCCCAAGATTTTATGAATAATTCTGGCCAAGCAGCCAAAACCTTGACAGATTATTACAAAATCCCAGCCCAGGACATTATCGTTATTCATGATGACATTGATTTAGCCTTAGGAGAAATTAAAATCCAGCCGAACCGCGGTTCGGCTGGACATAAAGGCGTTCAGTCTATTATTAACGCTCTAAACACCAAAGATTTCACCAGAATCAGAATCGGCATCAGGCCAGCGGATTCAGAAATAGCCATTGACACAGAAAAATTCGTTCTCCAAAACTTTACCAAACAAGAAAAACCAATTATCCAAGAAACAATTAAAAAAGCCGCCCAGTTTATCAAGACGACTTTTTAATTAGATTCTTCCCTTCAAGGAATCCGGCGGACTCGTTTTCCATTCCGCCTCTTGTTGAAAACCATAATAGCTCCGCCGAAAAGAACCAGCCCAACCGAACAAATCATAATCCCTTCAAAGAGTCCGGCGGATTCAGTTTCTATTCCGCCGACTCCGCCCATAATCAGAAAGAAGCCGAGCAAACCGATAGTTGCTAATAGGATATCCATCTCTACCTCCTTAAAACCTTTTTAATGAGTTTAGGTAAAACAAAAGTTAATAAAAAAACGCCAATAATTATTCCGTAAAAAACCGTGTCATTAGTCTCCAAAATCAGAAAGAAGTTCTGCATTTTCTTTCACCTCCTCCTTTATTTATTTTTTAAATTACTGCTTAACCTTCACCAGCCCGCCTAGCAGGCGTTAGAGAAAAATTTGCAAAAGCAGATCCTCTCTAAGCTTTGGTCTCACTAAACCTGTAGGAGGGATAAGTTTAGATATTAACCACCTGCTAGACAGGCCGGTAAAGATTAAGTTCAATATTATTATATCAAGATGACGGAAATTGTCAACCCCGAAGCCAAATATTTTAATGCCTTTAATTTGATTGGCGGCATCGGTCCAATCGGCTTTAAAAAGCTTTTGGAGCATTTTAAATCTCTGAAAACCGCTTGGCAAGCTGAAATCAATCAATTTCAAAAAGCTGGCTTAACTCAACCGGCGATTGAACAAATCAAAGCGAGACGGCCCCAGATTAATCCTGATTACCAGATGGAAAGATTAGCCAAACAAAAAATCAAGATGATTACGATTCTTGATGAAAATTATCCTCGCTTGCTCAAAGAAATCTACTCTCCGCCGGCCCTGCTCTATCTTCGGGGCGAACTTAAACCAGAAGACGAATTCAGCTTAGGGATTGTCGGCACTAGAAAACTTTCTCTTTATGGCCGGCAAGTCACTCTCTTAATTGCGGCTGAATTAGCTCAAGCTGGTCTGACCATTGTCAGCGGTCTGGCTAAAGGGATTGATACCTTAGCTCATCAATCAGCCCTTAAGGTTAAAGGACGGACTATTGCCGTGCTTGGTTCGGGCATAGACAGACAAAGCATTTATCCGCCGATTAATCGAAGCTTGGCTGAAGAAATTTCAGAAAACGGAGCGGTTATCAGCGAATTCCCGATTGAGACCCAGCCTCTAGCTCAGCATTTTCCTCAACGCAATCGGATTATTGCCGGATTAAGCTTGGGTGTTTTAGTGATTGAAGCGCCCTCTAAAAGCGGCGCTTTAATTACCGCTCGCGACGCCCTGGAACAAAACCGCGATGTTTTTGCCATTCCCGGGCATATTCTCTCAACTAATTCTTCAGGACCTCACGATCTAATCAAAATGGGAGCCAAATTAGTTAACCAAGCCAGCGATATTCTTGAAGAACTCAATCTCTCTAGATTGACAAAAAAATAAATGCGAATTAACCTTAAAAAATATGAATTTAGTTATTGTTGAAAGCCCAACCAAAGCTAAGACTATTAATAAATATTTAGGCCGCGATTATTCGGTTAAATCATCTTATGGTCATATTCGCGATTTGCCGGAAAAAAAATTCGGGGTTGACCTTAAACATGATTTTAAACCCGAATACACTATTTTGGTTAAAGCTAAAAAAATAGTCAAAGAATTAAGGCAAGTTGCCCAAAAAGCTAAGTTAATTATCCTGGCCACTGACGAAGATAGAGAAGGCGAAGCGATTGCCTGGCACATTCTTCAAACTTTAGATTCAGACAAAATCAAAAACTATCAGCGGATTGTTTTCCACGAAATCACCAAAAAGGCGATTGACCAAGCTCTTAAAAATCCCCGCCAGATTGATATGGATTTGGTTAATGCCCAGCAAGCCCGCCGAATCCTGGACCGGATTGTCGGCTACAAGCTTTCGCCCTTTTTATGGAAAAAAGTGGTCAAGGGTCTTTCGGCCGGCCGGGTCCAGTCAGTCGCCGTCCGATTGATTGTTGACCGTGAAAGAGAAATAGAAGCCTTCAAACCAGAAGAATACTGGAGCATTGAGGCTCAACTTCGCCCTAATACTGTCATTGCGAGCGAAGCGAAGCAATCTCGTAGAGAACACGGGATTGCCACGTCGCCTTCGGCTCCTCGCAATGACAATAATGAGTTTACTGCCAAGCTGATTAGAAAAGACGAAAAAACAATTAATAAATTAGGCGTTAAGGACAAAGAATGGGCTAACCAGATATTAAAAGATTTAGAAGGCGCTCAATATCAAGTAAGCGAGATTAAAAAAAGACAAGTCCAAAAACAACCCAGTCCGCCTTTTGCTACCAGCACCCTCCAGCAGGAAGCATCCCGTAAATTAGGCTTTTCCGCCAAGCAAACCATGAGAATCGCCCAACAGCTTTATGAGGGTATTGAACTTGGCCCCAAAGGTTCTTTTGGTTTAATCACTTATCACCGGACTGATTCTTTAAATATTTCCCAAGAAGCCATAACCAAAGCCCGGGAATTCATTAAAGAACAATTTGGAAAAAATTATCTTCCAGCTCAAGCCAGAATTTATAAAACTAAAGCTAAAAGCGCCCAAGAAGCCCACGAGGCTGTTCGTCCTACCCAAATCAGCCGCCAGCCGGAAAAAATCAAACAATTTTTAGATAAGAATCAGTATAAATTATATGATTTAATCTGGCGCCGGTTTATGGCCTGCCAAATGAATCCAGCTCTTTTGGATGCAACCAGCGTTGATATCAAAGCCGGAAATTATACTTTCCGGTCAACCGGCTCAATTATTAAGTTTGACGGCTGGTTAAAAATCTACCCAAGTAAAATCAAGGAAAATATCTTGCCTGATTTAATTAAACAAGAAATCCTTAAACTAATTAAACTTCTTTCTGAACAGCATTTTACCGAAGGGCCGGCCCGCTATAACGAAGCCAGCCTGGTTAAAACTCTGGAAGAATACGGCATTGGCCGGCCTTCAACCTATGCCCCGATTATCAGCACCATTCAGGACCGAGGATATGTGGGAAAAGATGAACAAAAAAGATTTATCCCTTCGGAAATCGGCTTAATTGTGACTGATTTATTAAAAGAAAACTTCAGCCAGATTGTTGATATTAAATTTACCGCTTATCTAGAAAAAGATTTGGACCGAATCGCTGACGGCAAGCAAAACTGGCTGGATGTTCTTAATGATTTTTATCAGCCTTTTCAGAAAAATCTGGATGAAAAATATGAACAGGTGAAAAAGAAAAAACTAGAAGAGCCAACCGATAAAAAATGCCCTCAATGCGGCAAAAATCTGGTGATTAAATTAGGCCGGTTCGGCAAATTTTATGCCTGTCCCGGTTTTCCTGATTGCAAATATACTGAACCGATTATTAATTCAACCGGAGTTCAATGTCCTCAATGCGGCAAAGGAGAAATCATTGAGAGAAAAACCAAAAAAGGCAAAACTTTTTATTCTTGCTCCCAATTTCCTGAATGTAAATACGCCTTATGGGACAAACCAATCCAAGAAAAATGCCCCCGGTGTAATTCTTTGCTAGTGGAAACCAAAAGCAAAAAGATTAAATGCAGCAACAAAGAGTGTGGTTATCAGACTAAAGAAAAAGAATAAGCCCCGATTCATTCTATTGTTAATCAATAAACCGGGGCTTCTCACAGCTAGAAGAAGATTTACAAGTCATTTTTCCCCTCCTCTCTTTTGCCAATTCCCGGATATCTCTTTACATATCTGGTTATAGCTTCTCTTGACAAAATATCCAACCAAGGCAGTTTCAATGCTTCAACCGGCCTGATGAGGATAGCGAATTTACCTTCCATAAAGACATCTATCTCTCCTTGGATATTACAAGACAAAATCTCAAAAGAAAGCAATGTGTTATTTCCGTTTCTGACCACCACCCCAAGAGACTCAATTATTTCTAAATGGGTCAGTTTCGGAAATTCCTCTTCCATTTCTCTGACAAGAGTTCTCCTCAAATCAGTATCTCTTTTGGCATCCATCTTGCCAGTAGGCAAAGACAATTGTCCGTGCCAATCCACTAAGACAACCTCGCCTCCTTTCTTAAGTAAACCGGCCACAAGCAGCTTAGCCGAAACCAAGGTTTCCCTTTTCAAAACAATCACCCCCTTCATTCAATATTTCTTCTAGCTGATATTTAATAAAAAGAACATTCTTGCTTTCATTATACCCCTTGTCTTATCAAAGTCAAGCCGTTAGAATATTTTTATGACCATACCAGATTTTTTAGTCAAATTAAAAAAAATTAATCCTAATCTGGATTTTGATTTTATTGAGAAAGCCTGCCTCTTTGCCCAAGAAAAATATCAAGGCCTGGTTCGACTTTCCGGCGAAACTTATCTTGACCACTGTTTAGAAATCGCCCTTGATGTGGCTAAGCTTGAATTGGACAAAATTAGCATTAGCACAGCGGTTCTTCACGAATCTTTGGAAAGAGCCAGAGTCAGCAAAAAAGAACTGGGAAAGAATTTTGGCTCAGAAATAGTTTTTCTGGTTGAAGGAGTAACTAATATTGGCAAAATAGAACATAAAAAAGCTGAACGGAGCGCGGAAAATCTTCGTAAATTATTCCTGGCCATGGCTCAGGATATCCGGGTGGTTTTAATTAAATTAGTCAATCGGCTCCATGGCTTAAAAACCCTTTCAGTTTTCTCCGAAGAAAAACAGAAAAGACTGGCTTTAGAAACTTTAGAAATCTATGCGCCTTTAGCTGACCGATTAGGAATTGGTGAAATCAAAGGACAATTGGAAGACCTGGCTTTTAAATACGCTTATCCTCAAGAATATGAATATATTACTAGCCAAGTGAAAGACAAATACAGAGAAGGACAAAAATATCTTGAAAAAATTGCTCCTTTGGTTAAAAAAATATTAAACCAAAAAGGAATAAGGGTAATCAATATTTATTCCCGGACCAAACATTATTATAGTCTTTACAAGAAACTTCTCCGCTATGATATGGATTGGCATAAAATTTATGACCTGGTTGCCTTAAGAATTATTGTGCCTGATGTGGAAGCCTGCTACGCAGTTCTGGGAATGATTCATAAATATTGGAAGCCTTTGATTGGACGAATCAAAGACTATATTGCTATCCCCAAGCCCAATGGCTATCGTTCGCTTCATACTACGGTTTTCTGCCAAGGCGGCAAAATTACTGAGTTTCAAATCCGCACCCAGGAAATGCACGGGGAAGCTGAACATGGAATTGCCGCTCACTGGCATTACAGCGAGAAAAAAGGGATTAAAGAATATATTAAAAAAGCGCTCTTAGGACAAACCGAAAAAGAAAGTCTTCAACTGACCAAAGAATTAACCTGGGTTAAACAGCTCCAAGAATGGCAAAAAGAAGGGTTTAGTTCGTCTCAGGAATTTATTGATTCATTGAAAATTGATTTTCTTAAAGACCGGATTTTTGTTTTTACGCCCAAAGGCGATGTCATAAATCTACCTGAAGGAGCCACCTCAATAGATTTTGCCTATCAGATTCACAGCGATATTGGCGATAAATGTACTGGCGCTAAAATTGACGGCAAACTTAGTCCTTTATCTAAATCTCTGCAAAACGGCCAGATGGTTGAGATTATGATGGGAAAAAATAAAAAGCCAAATCAAGATTGGCTTAAATTCGTTAAAACCAGCCAGGCTAAAAGCCGAATTAAGGCTTGGTACCGGAAAAAAGATTAAATCTTCATCAATTGGCTGACTATTTTATCCAATTCTTTCTGATTGGCAAATTCAATATTAATATAATTGCTATCGCCTCTTTTCAGAATACTGACCCGACGACCCAAGCTTTCCCTTAGGTCTTTTTCAATTTTTTTGAAAAAAGGGTTTTTAGGTCCAACCCCTTTTGGTTTATCTGGCAAAGCTTCTTTTCTGGCTCTGTCTTCTGTTTGACGAACATTCAAACCATTTCTGATAATCGTTCGGAAAATCGGCATTTGGGCTTGAGGTCGAGCCATTAACAAAGCCCGGCCATGGCCTTCGCTAATTTGTCCATTAAACATTGCTTGCTGAACCTGCGGCGGCAGAGTTAATAAACGCATGGTATTAGTAATCGCTGTCCGACTCTTGCCTACTTTCTGACCAATATCTAAATGTCTTAAGCCAAAATCCCCCTGAAGCTGTTTATAGGCGCGGGCTAGTTCCATGGCATTTAAGTTTTCCCGCTGGATATTTTCTACTAAAGCTAATTCTAATTTTTCATCTGCCGCGCTGTCCCGGATAATCACTGGCACATGGGGCAAGCCAACCATTTGGGCGGCCCGCCACCTTCTTTCTCCGGCCACTAATTCATATCCTACCTGCTGGCCTCTTTCAGTTGCTTTTTCTATTTTAGTCACCAGCAAAGGCTGAAGAATTCCGTGCTCCCTGATTGAACTGGCTAATTCTTTTAAGCTTTCTTCTGATAATTCTTTGCGCGGCTGATTAGGATTAGGAACAATCTTATCTGTTTCTACATTAAAAATACTTTCCTTTTCCTTTTTGGTTTTTAGCCAATTATTACTTTTATCTAAATCCTTAATCAGACCGGTAATTTTAGATTCTTTTTTAGGAATTAGGGATTGAAGTCCTTTGCCAAGTGATTGAGTCATACAACTTGAAACTTGAAACTTGAAACTTGAAACATTAATAAAATATGTTTCAGGTTTTATGTTTCAGGTTTTATGATTTATTTATCCAAATTAATTATTTCTTGGGCTAATTGCTGATAAGCCCGGGCCCCCTTAGAATGAGGGCTGTATTGAATAATTGACTGGCCAAAGCTGGGCGCTTCAGCCAATTTAACGCAGCGGGGAATAATTGATTCAAAAACATGGCCGGCAAAATTTCTTTCCATTTCTTTGCGCACCTGGCGAGAAAGCCGATTGCGCCGGTCGTACATGGTTAGTAAAGCGCCTTTAATCTTGGTCGGACTATTTAAATTTTCCTGAACTAACTCAACCGTTCTTAAAAGCTGACCCAATCCTTCCAAGGCATAATATTCGCACTGAACCGGAATAATCACTTCATCGGCGGCCACTAAACCATTGATGGTTAATAAGCCTAAGCTGGGCGGACAATCAATTAGAATATAGTCATAATTGATTCTGATTCGGCGCAATAATTCATAGAGCCTAAACTCCCGATTGGGCATATTAACCAATTCGACAGTTGCTCCGGCCAAATCCGGCGCGGCTGGCATAATATCATAACCAAAAAGTCCAGTTCGTCGGATAATCTCTTCGGGCAGCAAACCGCCAATTAAAGAATGGTATAAATTCAAAGGCACGGTTTGAGGATTAATCCCCAAACCAGAAGTAGCATTAGCTTGCGGGTCAATATCAACCAAAAGAACATACTTACCCAAAGCAGCTAAGTAGGCTGATAAATTAAGAGCCGAGGTAGTTTTTGCCACCCCTCCTTTTTGATTAACCAATCCAATTATTCGAGCCATTAATTATATTATACTCAAATAATTTTTAATTGACAAGCCAGGATTTTTAAGAGAGAATAACAATGAGCCGAAGTGGTGAAATTGGGAAACACGCAGCACTCAAAATGCTGTGGGCTCACGCCCTTGTGGGTTCGACTCCCACCTTCGGCACCATTTTACTTTAACATTTTCATTAAATCTTTTTTGGTGACTGGACCGATCCGAAGAATTTTGGGTTTTGAACTGGTTAAATCCAAAACTGTAGAAGGCGGGCTAATTGGCAAATCGCCCGCGTCTAAAATTAAATCAGGCCGAGGATAGGCCTTTTCAAAAGTTTTGATTACTAGACTGGAAGAAATCATAGGCGGCTCGCCGGAAAAATTAGCTGAAGTAGCGGTAATCGGCTCATTCAATTTTTCCATTAAGGCGCTGACGAACGGGTGGTCAGCAATTCTCAAACCAATGGTTCTCTGGCCAGCCGTTAAAATACTCGGAACAACCTCTCTTTTTTCCAAAACCACCGTCACCTGGCCGGGCCAGACCTGCTCTAAAATCTTTTCTTTTTTCCTATCAAAATAAGCCAGTTTTCTGGCCATTTTAATATCGCGGACCATAACCGGCACCGGCTTGGTTTCTGGTCGCTTTTTTATTTTAAACAATCTGTCAATCGCATACTCATTTAAAGCCCTGACCCCCAAGCCATAAACTGTGTCAGTCGGAAAAATAATCGCTCCGTTTCGTTCAATCACGCCCGCGGCCAGTTCAATAATTTTCTGGTCAATCTCCTTCCAATCGCCTGATAAATTAACCTTGATTATTTCCATAGTTTTTTGTTATCCACAAATAGATATTGCCAAAATAAAATTAAGATAGGATAATGAAGACAAAGGTTCTTTTTCAATATAAGGAGGTGGGATAATGTGCGATTTAAAGGTGAAATGCGTAAAATGCGGAAAAGAATGGAAGAAAGATGGAGGAGAAAAAATTTCCTGGGGAGAAAACGATATTTCTGGTTCTTTATGCGATGATTGTTTTGTACAAAAAGCGGTTCCTCTGGTTAGGCGAAAACAAATCAAAGAGGGTAATTTTGATTGTTTCGGCAAAGCTGAAAACAATTATTGCGACCAAGCTGTGTGCAAATACAGAAGATTCTGTTTTAAAATCAGCTCCTTTCTTCCCAATGTCCTTTTCACAAATACACTCCACCCTTAACATGCGTCTCTGTAAAATCAGAGACGCTTCTATTTCAGACCACCAAATTAATCAATCTTTCGGGAATATAGATAATTTTCTTGGGTTTTTTATCTCCCAGCCATTTCTTAATTTTCTCTTGCTCTAAAGCAAGTTTTTTTATTTCTGCTTCAGAAATCCCTTTTTTAACTTCTATCTTGTCTCTAACCTTTCCGTTGATTTGGATAACCAATTGCCAAGCTTTTTCCCGAGCTAATTTCTCATTGTATTCCGGCCATTTCTGTTCAAAAATACTCTGTTTATCCGCCGAAGTTTTAACGGAGGCGGACCAAAGTTCTTCACTAAAGTGAGGAGCTAAAGGTGCTAATATCTTTAAAAAAGTTTCTGCGTCTTTTTTAGTCAAAGTTCGGCCTGGCTCTGCCCAAGCATTAATAAATTCCATCATGGCCGCCACCGCCGTATTAAATTTCATCTTGTCCAAATCGTCGCCTGCTTTTTTGATTGTCTGATGAAGCTTGGTAATTAATTCTTGGCTGCTCTCTTTATTTATTTTTTCTTTATCGCCAAATATCTGCCAAACCCGATTCAAAAAACGATAACAGCCCTGGACTCCTTTAACGCTCCAAGAAATCGCCTGGTCAAACGGACCCATAAACATTTCATACAATCTTAAAGTATCAGCCCCGTATTGTTTAACTACATCATCCGGCCGAATCACATTGCCAAAACTTTTGCTCATTTTCCGATTATCTTCAGCCAGGACAACGCCGTGAGAATAGCGGCGCTGATATGGTTCTTCAGTCGGCACTTTGCCCAAATCATAGAGAAACTTATGCCAAAAGCGAGAATAAAGCAGATGGAGAGTAGTATGCTCCATACCTCCATTATATAAATCTATTGGCAGCCAGTATTTTAATTTTTTGAAATCAGCCAGCTCTTTATCGTTATTCGGGTCAACATATCTTAAAAAATACCAGGAAGAACCAGCCCAATTAGGCATCGTATCAGTTTCTCTTTGCCCCGGACCATTACATTGAGGGCATTTAGTATTAACCCAGTCCTTAATTGCGGCCAAGGGTGATTCGCCGGTACTAGTTGGCTGATATTTTTCCACATAAGGCAATTCTACGGGCAAATCTTTTTCTGGCACAGCCACTATTCCGCATTTTGGACAATGAATAATCGGGATAGGCTCGCCCCAATAGTGCTGACGGGAGAATATCCAGTCGCGCAGTTTGTATTGAATTGTTTTTTTGCCTAAACCATTTTTAGCCAGCCAAACAGTAATTTTTTCAATCGCCTCTTTTGAACTTAGTCCATTAAACTCGCCGGAATTAACTAGCTTGCCATAATCAACAAAAGCTTCTTTGGAAACATCTCCACCGGCAATTACTTCTCTAATTTCCAGTCCGTATTTCTTGGCAAATTGACAATCTCTTTTATCATGAGCCGGCACGATCATGACGGCTCCGCCTCCATAAGTGGCAATCACATAATCAGAAACCCAGATGGGCACTTTTTCCTGATTAATCGGATTAAGACAATAAGAACCAGTGAAAACGCCGGTTTTTTCTTTATCTAATTGAGTTCGCTCAAATTCGCTTTTTTTCTTTGACTCTTTAATGTATTTTTCTACTTCTGACTGATATTTGCCGAGAGTTAATTTTTTGACCAAGGGATGCTCTGGCGCCAGAATCAAAGCAGTAATGCCGAAAATCGTATCAACCCGGGTGGTAAAAACCTTTATTTTATCGTTTACGCCAACCACCGGCAAGTCAAATTCCGTACCATAAGACCGGCCAATCCAGTTAATCTGCTGCTTTTTAATTTTCTCCACATAATTAACTTTTTCCAAATCATCAATCAACCGGTCGGCATAAGCGGTAATTTTCAGAAGCCATTGTTTTAAGGTCTTTTGTTCAGTCTGGGCCCCGCAGCGCTCGCACTTGCCGCCGATTACCTCTTCATTAGCCAGACCAATCTTACAGCTCGGACACCAGTTAATCGGCATTTCTGACTGGTAAGCCAAACCTTTCTTAAAAAACTGAAGGAAAATCCACTGGGACCATTTATAGTATTTGGGGTCAGTAGAATTAATTTCCCGCGACCAATCAAAAGAAAGACCCAAAGAATTCATCTGTTTTTTAAAAACTTTGATATTCTGTTCGGTCACTTTAGCTGGGTGAATCCCGGTTTTAATCGCATAATTTTCCGTGGGCAAACCAAATGCATCCCAGCCCATTGGATACAAAACATTAAAACCTTCCATTCTTTTTTTGCGCGCCAGAGCGTCTAAAGAGCAATAACTGCGCAAATGACCCATATGTAAACCATCGCCTGAAGGATAGGGGAATTCCACCATAATATATTTTTTGGGCCGCTTATCAAAATCAATCGCTCGGGATAAATCCTGTTCAACCCACTTCTTCTGCCATTTAGGTTCAATTTTATTTGGATTGTATTTAAGCATAAATCTAAATATTAAATAATTCTTTAGCGTTTTTGGTTGTTTGTTCAACCACTTGTTCAAACTTTATTCCTTTAATTTCCGCGATTTTTTCGGCCACGTATTTGACGTATAAAGGCTCGTTTCTTTTATCCCGATGAGGTTCAGGAGTTAAATAAGGGCAATCGGTTTCTAGTAATATCTTTTCCAGGGGAAGGTTTTTTATTACCTTGTCATAATCCCGGGCATAAGTGATTAACCCGTTAAAGCCGAAATAAAAATCCATTTCCAAAAACTTTTCCGCTTGAGACCAACGCCCCATGAAACAATGGAGCGCGCCTTTTAATTTTGGGGCGCACCCCCCGCCCATCGGACAGCCGGCGCAGCCCAAATTAAACATTTTCAAAAGTTCAATTAAATCATGGTAAGCTTTGCGGCAATGAAAAACAATCGGCTTATCCATTTGTCGGGCTAAATCCAGTTGTTCCATAAAAACTTGTTTTTGCTTTTCTTTTTGTTTTTCAGTGATTCCCTCAAAATAGTCCAAGCCGATTTCGCCCATAGCCACTACTTTGGGATTTTCTAATAATTTCTTATATTTCTCTGAATCAAATTCCTCAAACTCTCTTTCTGAAACCGCGCCATCCCATTCTTTTTCAAACCCGCCTTTATTTACATGAATCGGATGCAAACCAACCACTGCATAGACCCCTTCTTTGTATTTTTTTGCGTACTCAACTGCCCGTTGGCTAGTGCTGTATTGGGCGCCAATATTAATCAGCCAGATATTTTCATCCAGAGCGCGCTTAATTATTTGGTCGCCATCATCCTGGTAGACATTGAAATTAGCATGAGCGTGAGTGTCAATTAATAACGGTTTAGACATATAAAGACATCTAAAATTATTTTATAAATATCTACAATCGCGGGAATAAGACCGCTTTTTTATTTTTGTCAATTTGCTTTAAAATCTTATCTGAAGTTTCCGGCACAAATGGTTTTAATAAAATAGCGATTTCTTTGATGGCAGTCAATAAATCACATAAAACCTTTTTAGCTTTATTAATATCGTTTTTTACTAATTGCCAAACTTTATTTTTCTCAACATATTCATCGCAAGCGCTAATTAACTGCCAGACTGCATCCAAGGCCTCGTTAAATTTAATTTCTTCCAGGGCCTGTTGGTATTTTCTTTGTGTTGATTTAATTTGCTTATCAAGGGCTGACTTTTGACTTGGCTTGGCTTTAACTTTCTCCGACAAAGTCAAAACCCGGCTGACTAAATTGCCTAAACCATTAGCCAAATCGGAATTATAGCGCTCTTCTAATCTTTTGATAGAAAAATCGCCATCTTGGCCAAAAGAGATTTCTCTTAAAAGAAAATACCTGACCACATCTGCTCCGTATTTGTCAGCTAGACAAGCTGGGTCAATTACATTACCTAGACTTTTACTCATTTTCTGACCATTAACCGTGAAAAATCCATGAATAAAAATCTTTTTAGGAAGAGGCAAATCAACTGCCAGCAAAAGCGCCGGCCAAAATATAGTGTGAAATTTCAAGATATCCTTTGCCATAAAATGAATATCAGCTGGCCAATATTTTTTAAATTTTTTCTCATCTGTCCCATAGCCTATAGCTGTTAAATAATTAGCTAAGGCCTCTATCCACACATAACAAGTCTGTTTTTTATCAAATGGTAAAGGTATGCCCCACTTAACTCTTTCTCGAGAAATAGAAAGATTGCCTAAATCTTGTTTTAAAAGCGAAAGAACTTCTCTTTTTCTCTCTTCTGGCTCAATAATAAACTTATTCTGTTCAATGAGTTTTCTAACTTGAGGTAAAAAATCATTAAGTTTGAAAAAGTAGTTTCTCTCTGAAATTAATTTGGGCTCTTTATCATGATAAGGACACTTGCCGTTTATTAGGTCTTTTTTAAAAATAAAATCCTCGCAGCCCTGACAGTACAAAGCTTTGTAATCATCCTGATAAATCTTGCCATTTTGATTTAGCTTGTCTAAAAACTTCGTTACCCCTTTTTTATGACGCTCTTCAGTAGTCCGAATAAAATCGTTATATTCAATATTTAGTTTTTCCCAAGCTTGATAAAAATCTTTAACAACTTGGTCAACAAATTCCTGGGATGACTGACCTGCTTTTTCTGCGGCCTGAGCCACTTTGTCGCCATGTTCGTCCGTGCCAGTCAAAAAGAAAACTTGCTCGCCTTTTGATTTATGATAGCGAGCCAAAACATCAGCTGCAATAGTCGTATAAGCATGACCAATATGCGGCTTATCGTTTACGTAATAAATGGGGGTAGTGAGATAAAATTTCTTAGGCATGGTTTATAACAACAACAAATTCTCCTTTGATTTGGTCTTTGTTAATTTGTTCAATAATTTCCCGGATATTGCCCCGGTAAATAGTTTCAAATTTTTTGGTTAATTCGCGGCAAACCACCACCTGGAACTTGAAACCTGAAACCTGAAACAGGATTTCTAATTCTTTTAATGATTTAACAATCCGATGAGATGATTCGTAAAAAACCACTGGATATTTGGAATTAATTATCTGTTCAAAAAATTTTTTCCTTTTTTTCTTGACCGGCGGGAAACCAAGAAAAAGAAACTTATCAGCCGGAAATCCGGAAATACTTAAAGCAGCGGTTAAAGCGCTAGGGCCGGGAATCGAAATAATTTTCAAATCTGGCAGTTGTTCATTTAGAAAGCTGATTAATTTAGCGCCCGGGTCGCTGATGGTCGGCGTGCCCGCGTCAGAAACCAAGGCTAGTTTTCTGCCTTGCCTGATTTGCTCTAAAATATACTTGAGTTTGGTTAATTTGCTGTGCTGGTGATAACTTAAAGTTGGCTTGGAAATCTGAAAATGACTCAATAATTTTCTGGTTATCCGAGTATCCTCGCAAAGAATCAAATCAACCTCTTTTAAAGTTTCTAAAGCCCGAAATGACAAATCCTTAAGGTTGCCGATCGGCGTGGCGACAATGTATAACATGCTCTTATTGTAGCTAAAAATCGTCCTTTTTGGCAAGGACGATTTAGATAAGGTACGACCTTAATTAGAATTTCTACTTCTCCAAATCTTTCAAAAATTCAACTATGGCCGCGGTTACGGGAACTGACAGAATCAACCCAAGAATGCCAGCTAGTTTAGCTCCGATTAGCATGGCAATGATAATAATAATTGGACTCAAGCCAACCGCTCTTTTCATTACTTGGGGAGCAATCACGTAATTTTCAAGCTGCTGGATAACAATATAAAGAATAATAACTAATAAAGCTAAAAAGGGTGATTGGGTAAAACCCAGAATCACAGCTGGAATACCCGCTAGAATCGGACCAAGATAAGGAATAATTTCCAAAAGACAGGCGATCAAAGCCAGGGTTAAAGCGTATTTAACGCCCAGAAAATAAAGACCGACATAGGTCAAAACGCCGATAATCAGCATTAATAATAACTGGCCTCTTAACCAGCTGCCGATTTTACTTTGAATCCGCTCAATTAAATCAGAAAGGTAATGCTGATGTTCCTGGGGAGTTAAAGAAACCAAAAATCTTTTAACTCCTTTTTCCTGAACGGCCAGATAAAATGAAATGACCAAGACAATCATGGCGGAAAATAATCCGCCAAAAAGATTGATAATTGTCCCAAAAACACTGGAAGTGGCCTGACTCAAACTATTACCAATCTTACTTAAAAAAGTTTGCAAATCGCCCTCAATCTTGTATTTGCCCCACCACTCTTGCACACTTAACCCGATTTTTTCCATAAAATCAGGGAAGTTAGCGGCTAATTGCTTAACTTGTTCGGCTAAGGGAGGGAAAATCAGAGTAATAATTAAAGCCAGAACCAACAAAAGAAGAAGATAGATAAAAATTACGCCCAAGAGCCGAGGCACTCTATGTTTTTGCAGCCAGCTGACTGGTCCATTAATTGCCGAGGCAATCACCACGGCCACAAAAACAATCAATAAAATATCGCGAATCAGATACAAAAAAACCAAAGCTAAAAGAATGGCGATTACTCGGAAAATCGTGGAAGTTGAAATATTAATTGTTTGAGAATTATTCATATTTTAAGAATTTTCTCAAATCTCCTTTTGTCTTTAAATGGCCCGATTAAAGCTAAATTAAGCTTTTCCGGTCTAAAAATATCTCGAGCCACTCTTTGAATATCATGAGCCGTCACTTTATCAATTTTAGCAAATTTCTCCTCCAGAGTCAAAATTTCTCCGGTCAAAAGTTCCTGAGTAGCATAATAGGAGGCCTGAGCGTCAGATGCTTCCATGTTAATTAAAGTCGAGCCTTTGATATAGTCTTTAGCTTTTTTCAATTCGCTGAAACCAACTTTTTTATTAGCTAGCTTTTTATACTCATTAAGAATTATTTTAATTGCCTTATCTACTCTTTGAATATCAATTCCGGTATGAGCTGTTAAACAACCAGTATCAGTATCCATATCTGTGCCAGCATAAAGATAGTAAGCTAGGCCTTCTCGCTCTCTAACGGAAATCCAGAGACGAGAACTGAAGCCCGCGCCCAAAACCGCCCCTAATAAACCTAAGGCATATTTATCCGGGTGAAATAAGTTATAGGCGCGGACTCCTAAAATCAGATGGGTTTGGTCGGTTTTTTTGTAATGAATCAAGGTTCGCGGTTGGCTTTGTTTTTCTCTGACTGGCAATTTGTCTTTAGCTGATTGCCGACTAATTTCTTGAAAATATTTTTTAACTTTTTTGACAGTTGACTGATGATTAATATTGCCAGCAATGGCAATGATAGTATTTTTAGCTGAATAATGGTCTTCTAAATATTGGGTGAAATGTTTTCGCTTGATACTTTTGATAACATCAGATGATCCGGCAATATCCCAACCAGCCGGCTGATTGCCGTACAAAAGCTTAAGCCAAAGTTCCTCAACATATCTCATAGGCGTATCAAAAATCATATTAATCTCCTGCAAGATTGTCCCTCTTTCCCGATTAATCTCTCCTCTGGCAAAAATTGAGTTTAAATAAATATCTGAAACAAAATCCAAAGCAGTATCCAAATGACTTGCGTCAACTTTAGCCCAATAACCAGTATATTCCTGGCCAGTAAAGGCGTTGTAATGACCGCCAATTCTATCCAAAGGCAAAATTAGCTTTACCAAGTTAGGCCGTTTTTTAGTCCCCTTAAAAAACATGTGTTCCAAGAAATGAGAAACGCCATTGATTTCCTTAGTCTCGTATTTAGAGCCGGTGCCAACCAAAACCAAAACTGCGGCGGTCTGGGTATTCTTGTCAGGCACAGTAATAATTCTTAAGCCGTTTTTAAGGGTTATTTTTTTATAATTATTCATGTAATTTCTCAAATCTATGATAACTTTTCTTTTAAATAATCTTTGAGTTCTTTAATTTTAACCCGTTCCTGCTTCATGGTATCGCGATCCCGCACGGTTAAATCGTCTTTTTCTAAACTGTCAAAATCCACAGTCAAGCAAAAGGGCGTGCCAATTTCATCTTGAGAACGATAACGTTTGCCGATGTTCCCCCTGTCATCAAAAGCAACCACAAATTCTTTTCTTAATTGGTCGTAAATCTCTCTAGCTTTTTTGACTAACTCCGGCTTATTGCGCAACAAAGGGAAAACCGCTGCTTTAATCGGAGCTACACCAGGATGAAACTTTAAAACAACTCTTTTCTCTTCATTAACTTTTTCCTCTTTATAGGCTTCTGATAAAATCGCCAAAAAAGTCCTGTCAAAACCGAAAGTCGGTTCAATAACATGAGGCAGATACTTTTTATTGTTTTTTTCATCAAAATATTCTAGGTTCTGCCCAGACATCTTTTGGTGGCCAGACAAATCATGATCAGTCCGATAGGCGATTGCCCATAATTCATCTTTGCCAAAAGGAAACTCGTAATACATATCAACAGTTCTTTTTGAATAATGCGCTCTATCTCCTTCGGGAATCTCTACATTATGAAGCTTTTTATTATCCAAACCGATTACTTCGGTAAATTTATGGATATAGTCCATCCATTCCTCAAAAATCTTTTCCCACTTGGCATCAGGAGCAATAAAATACTCTAATTCCATTATTTCAAATTCTATGGTTCTGAAAATAAATTGGCCGGTGGTAATTTCGTTTCGAAAACACCTACCCATTTGCCCAATACCAAATGGAATTTCGACATTAGATGAATCCAAGACATTTTTAAAATTAACAAAGATATTTTGGGCTGTTTCTGGTCTTAGATAAACACGAGTCCCTTTTTCCTTTACTGGACCAATAGTTGTTTCGAACATTCCACTAAAAAATTTCTCTTCGGTTAACTCTCCTCCGCATTCAGGACATTTAGACAAATTTTCTAGTTTATCGGGCCTAAATCTCTTATGACATTTCTTGCATTCCGCTAAAGGATCTTTAAAATTTTCAACATGACCACTAGCTTCCCAAACCTTGTCCCTTAAGATAACTCCACCATCCAAACCAACCATATCATCTCTATCTTGAACAAAATATTTCCACCAAGCCTGTTTAATATTATTCTTTAGTTCTGCTCCTAGAGGTCCGTAATCATAGGTATTAGCTAATCCACCATAAATCTCAGAACCCGGATAAACAAAACCCCGCCTTTTTGAAAGCGATACAATTTTTTCCATTAAATCTTGGCTCATATTTTCGATTGATTAATTATTCAATTACTTGCCCTTGATTGCTATCAATCAAAGGGTCATCTGGCAATCTGGTATCAATTAAACTATCTGTCTTGGACAACTCTAACCCAACGAAATCATCCTGTCCAGTTATTTGAGACTGACCAATTAATTCCATAGCGCTTCCCAAATGAGCTAAGCTCGGAGTAATCGCCACCTGAAAAGCGACTTCTTTAACCGGCAAAAGAACTCCGGTGGCAGCTGACAAATTACCTATTTGCCAAATTAATTGACCGGTCTGGGAATTATAATTTAAATCAGCGCTAACCGGACTGACTTTATTCATCCATTTAGCATGAGGCGGCAGAGAAGCCTGAACTTTAACATTGCTTAAATCATTAGAAACATTAACCAGTTGCCATTTAATCGTATAAGTAGTGGTTTGGCCAACCTTAGGCGGAACAGGCCCGCTATTACTGATTAAGTCGTCGTAGTAATAACCCTTAGCTTGAAGCGATAAAGGACTGATTATTTTAGTAATTGACTGGCTTTCTCCGGCAATTTCAATTTCTTCTAAGGCCAGTGGTTTTTCTGAAGAATCGATTTTAACTGTATTAATAACTTCAAAATTTTTGTCATTATAGCTATTGACTGACAAAGAGTTTTTAATCTTTACGGAAAAACTTATTTGTCCTTTTTGATGAGGTCCTAAATATTTTAGAGCTGTCAGATTGCTGGCATTCCAGGTAAGAGTTTGACTAGTTCCGTCAAAAGAAGCTTGGCCTAATTCCAAACTAGTTAAGTCTAAGGCCCGGCTTTCTAATTGAGAAATAATAATTACATTGTTAATGCCAATATCAGTCGTGTTCTCATAATCAATTTGGTATTTTAACTGCTCCCCTACCTGGGCCGAATAACTGGTTGAATTATTAACTTTTTGGCTGACTAATAAGGGTGAGGAAGAAATCCGCAAAGCGCTGGCTGTCTCGGTAACCAAAGAAAAGCCGCTGTCTTGCCAGAGGCCTAATTGAGCTTTGAATGATTTAGCTTCATCTTCTTCTCCTTCAATCCTGCCCCGGATAAAAATCTTTCCCTGCTCTCCAGCCATTAAATTGTCCAAGGACCAAACTTTATCATTTTCTAAGGCTTCGGGACTGGCTGATTCAAAAACAAAACCGCTTGGATACTCAATTTTTACCCGAAGATTATCAAAAGAAACTTGGGCCTGATTCAAATATCTTAAAGAGAAATCAAAAGATTGGCCATTGACTAATTGCTCTGGCAAATCAAAATCCAAAACCAGAGGCACCGAGATTATCTGGCTGGAGAATTCAGTCTTGTTGCTATAGCGAGAACTTAAATCAGCCAGTTGATAGCTTAATTCCACCCAAGCTTTTTTCTCTTCTCCTTTTAAACCAATGATTCTAGCCAGTAATTTAGTTTCTTGCTTCTGACCTGAACCCAAATTAGGCAAATCAATTGTCTGGACTAAATTATCGCCCTGGCTGGGAATAGAATTTTCAGGAAAATGGAAAATTAATTTTATTCCCTCCAAAGCCAGCCGAGTATTATTCTGATACTTAACCGTATACTCAATCTCCTCGCCGCTGACTACTTTTTCCGGACCATTGATTTCTAATCTTACTTCTTCTGTATCAAAAGAAGTCAAACCGCGCCAAAACAAAAAACCAATAACAATTAAAAAAATCACCCCGGCTGAAATGCCGATTATTTTCAATTTCTTTTTCTGTTCAGGCGACATTCTTTTCTTTTCTGCTGCCTGCCATTCCTTAATTTTAATTTTCTCTCTGGTCTCACCAGACCGAAAGACTTCTGGCCCTTCTAATCTTTCCTCAAATTCAGCTTCAGGCCTATAGAGTTTCTTTTTTAATTCTTCTAGTTTCATTGAATTATATTATATCCCAAAAAAACAAAATTAAAAAGCCCCCTAGACCATTGATTGCCTGGTCTAAGGGGGAAAGGGGTTTGCGTTTACAAGCCAGCGCAAAATCACATCCCTCTACGAAGCGCCAGCTTAATATAATTATAGCAAAGATTAAAATTTAGTCAACAAACAGCAAGAATTAATTCTCTCGCCCGCTAAAGATTCGGCAAAGTTCAAAAAATCTTTTTGCTGACCATAACCTAAAAATTCCGAAAGATTACTCTCAAATTCTTTGATAATTGATCCAGTTTTCTGATTTGGCTGATTAAGTTTTTGAAAACTAGTTAAAAGCAATTGCCAGATATCTTCATCTTTTTCCGGGCCAACAACTAGTTTGTCAATTAATTCAGAAAAATAATAGGCAATCGCCAGACTGGATAAATCCTGACGAAGTTGAGAAAATCTCTCGATGGTTTCCGCGCCGGTAATAATATCAAAACCCCTGGCTGGAGCAATCATTAAATGAGAATGTAAAAAAAGCTCAAGATGACCCTTGAGCTTGGCCTGATTCTTGCGGATTGACTTGCCTTTAACCGCTAATTTGCCGAAATCCTTGGTGTAAACCGTAATCAGCCGGTCAATCTCGCCCAGATTAGCTGATTTAATAATAATCCCTTGGGTTTTGTAAAGCATATTTATTTCTTAATCCCCAGCCAAAGCTCCTGCCCGTCTAATTTTAATTCTTTTTCTACCAAAAATACTTCTTTTCTTTTTGGCCCAGCCTCTATTTTGCCGGCCGTCACTTCCTGTTGAATTTCTGATTGGTGCTGATTAATTAAATTTCCTAACTTACTTTTAGTTGAATATCGCAAGTAAATCTTCTGACCGGGCTTTAATCCGCCGTGTTTGCGCATATCCTGAACAAAACGAATTAAATCCCGAATTATTCCTTCATTTTTTAATTGGGCGTTTAATTTAATGTCTAATTTAATCTGTTTGCCTAAAACTATTTCTCTGACATTAATTTCGTCTTTAAGTAATTCCACTAATTCCTTGTCATTAGCAATTACTTTATTATCAATCACCAACTTAGCCAAGGGCTGCCTGACTTTAATCCCGGCTTGAGCCCGCTGAGCTAAGGCGACCGCGGCAATCTGTCGGACTTGAGACATTTGTTCTTCTAATTTCTGATTAATCAGTTTCTGATTAGGTCGGGGATAATCAGTTAAATGAACTGATTGCTTTTTAACTAAATGCTGGTAAATTTCTTCAGTAATAAAAGGCAGGAAGGGCGCGGCTAATTGGGCTAATCTAGAAAAAACAAAAGAATAGACTTTTTCGGCTTGTTTTTTTTCTTGAATATTATCAGGCCTTTGAAATCTTCTCCGGGAACGTCGAATATACCAATTAGAAAAATCATCTATAAAATCATCCAATAGGCGGGCGGCTTTGGTTAATTCATATTTCCCCATCCACTTATTTATCTCTTGATTTAGAGAATTAACCCGAGAAATAATCCATTCATCTAAAGCGCCTTTGGCTTGTATTGTCTTTGGGGCCAAACATTCCTTGTCTGTATAAGTATCCAAAAAGACAAAGGAATTCCAAAGGGTCATAATGGTTCTGCGAAAGGTTTCGGCCACTCTTTTTTCTGAAAAAATATAGTCTTCACCCATCGGACTGCTGGTTAAAAGAAAATACCTTAAAGTATCGGCCCCGTATTTATCAAAGATAATTTCAGGCGGGGTATAGTTTTTCAAACGTTTGGAAAGCTTTTTCCCGTCTTCCCCTAAAACCAAACCATTGACTATCACATTTTTAAAGGCTGGCTGACTTTTGCCTAAACCGATATTTTTCAAAGTTAAAGCAGTGGCTAAAACATGCAAGGTATAAAACCAGCCTCGAGTCTGGTCCATACCTTCAGCAATAAAATCCGCCGGGAAAGTTTTTTCCACCATTTGTTTATTCTCAAAAGGATAATGCCATTGAGCATAAGGCATAGAACCGGATTCAAACCAACAATCAAAGACTTCGGGAATTCTTTTCATTTTTCCGCCGCAAGAACACTTAAAAACCACTTGATCAATCGTCGGCCTATGCAAATCTTTCAGCTTGATACTTAATTCTTTGACGCTGCCGATACATTTCTTTTGGTCGCACTTTTGACATTGCCAAATAGGGATCGGCGCGCCCCAATAGCGATTTCGAGAAAAAGACCAGTCCCGCGCCCCTTCCAGCCATTTGCCAAATCGACCCTGCTTTAAATGTCCAGGCACCCAGCAAATCTTTTTATTATTCTCAACTAGTTGTCTCTTAAACTTAGTCACGGCGATATACCAACTATTAATTGGGTAGTATAAAAGAGGACTATCACAACGCCAGCAAAATGGATAAGCGTGAGTAATTTTTTCTTCTCTGAATAATAAGCCCCGCTTTTTTAAATCTGCTTTAACATCGGCGTCAGCTGTTTTAACAAACTTTCCTTCTCCGGGAATGTTCAATCCCTTAATTATTTTCCCTTCTTCATCAACCGTGACAATCCCAGGTAAATTGGCTCTTTTGCCTAATTCCATATCTTCCTCGCCAAAGGTCGGAGCAATATGGACTAAGCCAGTCCCATCTTCGGCTGAAACAAAACTAGCGCCGACTATCCGGTAACCATCCCCTTCTAATTTCATCGGATAAAGCGGCTGATATCTTTTACCAGTCAATTCTTTGCCTGGAAATTCCTCAACAATCTGATATTGTCCCGATTTACCTAAAATATTTAAACGATCTTTAACTAAAATTAAATAATCGTTGTTTAACTTAACTTTGACATATTTAAAATCAGGATGAACCGCTATTCCAGTATTAGCCGCCAAAGTCCAGGGAGTAGTTGTCCAAACTAGAAAATAGGTGTTTTTTTCGTCTTTAAGGGGAAATTTAATAAAAACCGACTCGTCTTCTACTTCTTGATAAGCGCCGGGTTGGTTTAGTTCAAAATTAGACAAAGGCGTGCCGCAGCGCGGACAATAAGGAGTGATCCGATAATCCTGATAAACCAATCCTTGATCCCAAAGCTGTTTAAAAACCCACCAGACTGATTCAATGTATTGATTATCCAAAGTGGCATAAGGATTAGAGTAGTCAGACCAGCGACCAACCCGATTTAATGTCTTATACCATTCATTAACACAGCGAAAAACCGATTTGCGGCAAGCTTGGTTAAATTTGTCAATCCCTAATTCTTCAATATCTTTTTTGCTCTTTAGTCCTAATTCTTCCTCAATCATATTTTCTACTGGCAGACCATGACAATCCCAGCCCACCCGCCAGAAAATATGATGGCCTTTCATTGCCCAATAACGCAAAACCGTATCTTTAATCGTGCTGGCTAAAATATGGCCATAATGGGGCAAGCCCGAAGCAAAAGGCGGACCATCGTAAAAACTAAAAAAGGACTTATTCTTTCTAAGCTTAACTGACTTAGCAAAAATATTTTCCTTTTGCCAAAACTTTAATATTTTCTCTTCTATTTTAGGAATCTGATTCATTTGTTTACAAACATTTTCTACATTTTCTCCGGGGCGGAAATACCCATCAACTCCAGAGTGTTCTTAAGAACAATTTGGACTGCTTTGATTAATCCGAGCCGGGCTTGGGTTAATTCTCTGCCCATGCCAATCACCCGACACTGCTCGTAAAACTGGTGGAACTTATTAGCCACTTCCTGGGAATAATAGGGTAATCGCTGAACCTGATAATCTTGAGCGATATCTTCAATAGTCTCCGGCAATTTAATTAACTCTTTAATTAGACTTATTTCAGCCGGATGGTTTAATTTAAGGTTCGACCTGCTACTCTCAATGTCAAACCTTGATGGCTTAAATCCTTCTTTTTCAGCTTTTCGTAAAATACTGCAAATCCGGGCATGAGCATATTGGATATAATAAACTGGGTTTTTACTGGATTGCTCTTGAGCTAAATTAATATCAAAATTCAAATGAGTGTCTGAAGATTTTTGTAAAAAGAAAAATCTGGTCGCATCTTTGCCCGCCTTTTCCAGTAATTCATCCATGGTTACATAAATACCAGCCCGTTTGGACATTTTCCGCTTTTCGCCTTTCTCCAAGATAGTCACGAATTGCAAAAGAATTATTTCTAATTTTCCCTTATCGCCTATGGCTTCTACTCCAGCCATTAATCCAGCTATATCACCGTGGTGATCAGCTCCCCAGATATTAATCACTTTATCAAATTTCTTGTCTTTAAATTTGTAATTATGCAAAGCAATATCACCCGCCAAATAGGTTTTACTGCCATCGCCCTTAACCATTACTCTATCTCTCCGGTCGCCAAACTGCGAAGACTTAAACCATTGAGCTTTTTCTTTAAGATAGATTAAGCCTTTTTCCTTTAGAAAATCAAGGACTTTATCAACCCGGCCTGATTGATATAAATCAGATTCAAAAATCCACTCATCATATTTGATACCCATTTTATCAGTTGTTCTTTGGATTAAATCTTTAATAATATACTTAGCCGCAATTTGTCCGGCTTTAGCTGTATCCGAGCGATTAGCGAGTCCGCCTCTGGCGGATATTTCCTCCGCCAAAGAATCAATATAGTCTCCCTGATATTTGCCCTGCCCGTCTTTTAAAACTGAATGGCCCAAAACAATAATCTGCTGACCATAATCATTAACATAATAGGCTTTTTCTGTTTTAAAGCCAGCTTTATTTAAAACATTGGCCAAAACATCGCCTAAAGGACCTCCTCGGGCATTAGCCACCGTCAAGGGACCAGTTGGATTAGCGGAAATAAATTCCACTTGAACTTTTTTCTTCTGGCCAATATCCAGATTGCCGTAATTTTCTTCGCTTTTCAAAATCTCTTTTAATTCATCTTGAAGAGCTTTTTCAGACAAAAAGAAATTAATAAATCCCGGCCCAGCTTTTTCTATTTTAGCGAATAAAGGATTATCTTTTAATTGCTCGATAATCTCATCTGGGTCAATTTTGGCCTGCATGGCTAAATTAGTGGAATAATCGCCAAATTCAGAATTAAGAGGTCGTTCTAACTTCGCCTCTTGTTTAAATTTTTTCTTAATTAATTGCCTGATTTCCTGCTTAATCATGTTTTTATCATAGCTTATTTGCCTGATTTGCTCAAGTAGAACCCAAAAATATGATATAATATACCTATGCCAAATTTAACTACTAATCCCAGAGCGAGATATGACTATTCTATCCTGGAAACCTTTGAGGCAGGCATAGTTTTGGCTGGTCAAGAAGTCAAATCGGTTAAAAACGGCCGGATGAGTTTAAAAGGTTCGTATGTCACCATTAAAAACGAGGAAGTCTGGCTGATTAATGCTTTGATTCCGCCTTATCAACCGAGAAACACGCCGGATAATTACGACTCAACCCGAACCAGAAAATTGCTTTTGAACAAAAAAGAAATTAAAAGCCTAATCGGCAAGACTAAACAGAAAGGCTTGACTTTAGTGCCTCTCCGAGTCTATACTGAACACAATAGAATTAAACTGGAATTCGGTTTAGGCCAAGGCAGAAAAAAGTTTGATAAACGGGAAAAGATTAAGAAAAGAGAAGCTGAAAGAAGAATTGACCGGGCCCTAAGAGGCAGGCGATAAACCCGCCTTCGCGCTACGCGCTTCGGCGAGGCAAAAGGGGATGACAGGCATTGATGGAAGTTTGTTTCTTTAATAAGCAAGTCGAGCGCAATCTCGTTAATCTTGCAAACGAAATAACTGCTAACAAAAATTTAGCTTTTGCTGTTGCTTAAAGTCAGCAGCCATCCAAACTTTTGATTCCTAATAGAAAGCGCGGGTGTCATCTTATTAGGATAGATAATTAGATTTGTCTCTGGCTAATTATTAAAAATTTTGAGACGAGAATTAAGAATGTTTTGCCTGGCTTTTAGTTCTTTCTTCTCTAAATTAAACCAGGCTAAACTTGTAGAATTATTAAAGAATAACTTTCAGACGGGAGTTCGACTCTCCCCGTCTCCACCAGATAAACCAATAATTTATCTAAAACTATTTACCAAAGACGATACAACACAAATAGACAACCGCGCACCAGAATTAATTATTGGATTAAAACCAGTCCAATCCGATTAATTGATGAAGACGGACAAAACCTGGGTGTGGTTGAAACAAGCAAAGCGCTTCAAATGGCCCGAGAAAAAGGGCTTGATTTAATTGAAATCGCCCCCAATATCCAACCGCCCGTCTGCCGAATTATGGACTATGGTAAATATCAATATCAGAAATCAAAAAAAGAGAGTGAGCAAAGAAGCAAACAGAAAAGAACAGAGGTTAAGGGTATTAGGATAAGTCTCCGCATCGGTCAGCACGATTTAGAAACCAGAACCAAACAAGCAGAAAAATTTCTCAACAAAGACCATAAAGTCAGGATTGAAATAATCCTTAAGGGACGAGAGAAAAGCCTGATTGATATGGCCAAGGAAAAATTAAACCAATTTATTGAAACAATTCCTCTAGAGACCAAAATTGAACAGGAAATAAGGAAACAGCATCGAGGATTAAGCGTGGTAATTGGTAAACAATAATGACTAAACTTAAAACTAGAAAAGCTTTATTAAAAAGATTAAAGATTACTGGCCGCCATAAAATTCTAAGAAGAAAAGTCCATCAGGGGCACTTTAATGCCAAAGATTCAGGCCAGCAGACCAGAAAAAAAAGAAAATCAATCATGGTCTCGCCAGCTAATTTTAAAAGAATTAAAAAAATCCTACCTAACATCTAAGGTACGACCTTAAAATATACGTCCTTGCCTCACGATGCTTTTAGAATTTCCAACTACCATAAATCTTAGTTGGAAAGGACGTACATTTTAAGGTCGTACCTTTATCTCTTATGACCAGAGTTAAACGCGGCGTTATGGCTCATAAGCGCCGAAAAAAAATAATTAAACAGGCTAAAGGATTTAAGTGGGGACGCAAATCTAAATACCGCTTAGCTAAAGACGCAGTCAGACACGCCCTTGTTTATGCCTACCGAGACCGCAGAACTAAAAAGCGGGTAATTCGCCGTCTCTGGCAGATTAAAATTAATGCGGCCAGCCGTGAACACGGAATAACTTACAGCCGGTTTATTAATGGATTGAAAAAAGCCAAAATTGAAATTGACCGCAAAATCCTGGCTCGTCTGGCTGAAAAACAACCGGAAGTTTTCGCTAAGATTGTAGAAAAAGTAAAGGTACGACCTTAAAATATACGTCCTTGCCTCACGATACTCTTAAACTTTCCAACTATCATAGATTTTAGTTGGAAAGGACGTACATTTTAAGGTCGTACCTTTAAATCTCCCCTACTAATAAATCCAAAGCAGTCTGACCATCCAATCGCCCGACTTTTATTTTCCAATCAATTTCTAATAAATATCGGTAAATCTTTTTTAACTGCTCCAAAGTAAAGTTCCTTAATTGCTGGGAGCTTTTTTTTACCACAAAAGGATGAAGCCCGGCTTTTCTGGCTAAATTGTAATAAGGCGTGCCTTTTTCCACTAAGTCTTTTAATTTAATCAAAGTGCGAACCTGATAAGCCAGCATAGAAAGCAAATAGATTTCGTTCTCGCCTTGTTCCAAGTGCTGGTGAATCAATTTAAAGGCAGTTTTTTTATCTCTTTGGGCCAAAGCATCCAGAGTTTTAAAAATATTAACATCTATTCTGGCCTTGACCAGCAAATCAACGTCTTTTTCCTCAATGATCTGGCCAGCCTTAAAACTAATCAATTTATTAAGTTCATTGAATAATTGCCATAAATCATTGCCTACATAAATAATTAATTTGTTAATTGCTCCCGGACTAATTTCTCCTTTATTTTTACTAACTTCCTTTTTCAACCAATCAACCAATTTTACTCCCTGCAATAGCTGGAATTCCTCAAACATATTTACCTGGCGCTTAAAAGCTGGTTTTGGCAATTTACCTGCTTGATGAATGACAATAATAATCTCCTGATTATCTTTTAGTTTATTCTTTTTAAGATATTTGCTAAATTGCTCCAAAAAATCTTTCTGATTAAAAATATTTTCTAAAATAATTAATTTTTTCTCATCAAACATAGAAACTGCCTCAATTTTTTCCCTAAATTTGTCGAACTCCAAATTCTTCTCGCCAAAACGAGCCAGATTAAGTCCGGTCTGATGTTTGGCTTGATATTCCTGAATAATTTGATTTAATTTCTGACGAGCCCGAAACCCATCCTCGCC
>JBDRKH010000015.1:0-2195 GCA_043814195.1 Patescibacteria group bacterium | reverse complement strand
GTCTATGTTAAAGGCCGGGGGATTGTTATTAATGAGCCGTCCGTGGTGGCGATTAACCAAAAAACCGGCCAGGTTCTGGCGATTGGTCAGGATGCCAAGAAAATGGTGGGCCGGACGCCGGCCCATATTATTGCTTCCCGGCCTTTGGTGGCCGGCGTGGTTTCCGATTTTGAAGTGACTGAGCAAATGCTCAAGTTTTTTATTGACAAAGTTCATCGGGAGAGTTTTTCTCTTTTGCCGCGGCCCCGGGTGGTGGTTGGGATTCCTTCGGGCGTGACCGAAGTGGAAAAAAGAGCGGTTGAGGATGCGACCCGGAGCGCCGGCGCCCGCGAAGTCTATTTAATCGAAGAACCAATGGCCGCGGCCATCGGTATTCGTCTGCCGGTTCAGGAGGCAGCCGGCAATATGGTGGTTGATATTGGCGGTGGGACAACTGAAGTAGCGGTGATTTCTTTGGGCGGTATCGTGGTTAGTAAAAGTCTGCGGATTGCCGGCGACCGATTAAGCGAAGATATTATCCGTTATGCCCGGGAAGAGTTTAATCTTCTTTTAGGCGAAAGGACAGCTGAAGATATTAAATTAGCAATTGGTTCAGCTTATCCCTTAGAAGATAAAATAGAGACGACCATGCGCGGTCGGGATATTGTCACTGGTTTGCCTAAACAAGTGACCATTGATGATTCCCAAATCCGCAAAGCCTTAAGTCGTTCAGTTAAAACTTTAGTTAATGCGATCAAGGGGACAATTGAAGAAACCCCGCCCGAATTAGTGTCTGATATTATGGAACGGGGGATTTTTTTGGTGGGCGGAGGCAGTCTTTTGCGCGGCTTGGATCAATTAGTGGCCGAGCAGACTGAAATGCCGGTTAAGTTAGTAGAGGATCCCTTGACCGCTGTGGTGCGCGGCACCGGCATGGTTTTGGAAGATATTGATGTTCTGCGGGACGTTCTGGTCAGCACTCAGTATGAAGAACCACCGAAATAATATGCCGGAATTACCTGAAGTTGAAACAATTAAAAGACAACTGAATCAGAAGATAAAGGGCAAGACCATAAGGGAGGTGGAAGTCCGTTTAAGGAAATTTGTTAAATATCCTTTGGAGAAATTCAAGAAATTAGTCGCTGGAGCAAAAATTGTTAATGTTAGCCGCCGGGCTAAATTATTGATTTTTGAATTATCTAATGGCTATTGTTTGGTTATTCATTTAAAACTGACCGGTCAGTTGATTTTCAATGGCCAGCCTAATAAACATACTCATCTAATTTATTATTTTACTGACAAATCCAAATTAATTCATAATGATTTAAGGCAATTCGGTTTTGTTAAAGTTATTCCTAAAAAAGAATTGGCTGTTTTTTTAGAAAAGGAAGGATTCGGTCCTGAACCTCTGACCAAAGAATTCACTTTAGAATTATTTAAAGGATTGCTTAGCCGCCGCAAAAAATCAAAAATCAAACCCTTGTTAATGGACCAGAAATTCATGGCCGGTATTGGCAATCTTTACGCTGATGAAATTTTGTTTTACGCCGGAGTTCGGCCGGTTCGGCTGGCGAATAGCCTGAAGCCAGCTGAAATCAAAAAGATTTATCAGGAAATAAAAAGAGTTTTGCAATTAGCCATCAAAAAGCGGGGCAGTTCCGCAGAAAATTATTTAGACGCTCAAGGCAAAAAAGGCAATTTTATGCCTCTAGTTAAAGTTTACCAGCGAACTGGTCAGCCCTGCGATAAATGTGGGACTAAAATCCAAAGAATTAAAATTAGCAGCCGGTCAGCTCATTTTTGTCCCAAGTGCCAGAAATAATAAGGTTTGACATTGAGAGTAGCGACATTTCGCGAAGCGAAAGGTCGCGCTCGAAAGGTCGAACCTTAATTAAGTGAAAAAAAAGTTTAAATTCCCTGATGGTTTTTTCTGGGGAGCAAGCACCTCGGCTCCTCAGGTAGAAGGCGGGAATAACAATGATTGGTCTGGCTGGGGAGCTGGCCGGGCTTGTGACCATTATCATCGCTTTGGGGGAGATTTTGACATTGCCAAAGAACTTAATCATAATGCCCATCGCTTTTCAATTGAATGGTCTCGGATTGAGCCAAAAGAAGGCCGGATTGATGAAAAAGAAATAGAGCATTATCATCAAGTTGTACGCGCTTTAAAAGAAAGGGGATTAGAGCCGTTTGTTACGCTTTGCCATTTTACTTTG
>JBDRKH010000014.1:0-3343 GCA_043814195.1 Patescibacteria group bacterium | reverse complement strand
AAAGTCCGAGTTAAAGCAGTTCGGAAACCAGTTAAATGCATTCCTCCTTCGCCCGTATGAATGCTATTGGCAAATCCCTCTTCATAAGGTTGTAAATCATCAGTGTATTGGAAAGCAACTTCAACTAGCATTTCATCATGTTCCCGAGACACATAAAAAACATTATCATGTTTTGTTTCCTGGTCGCTGTTAAGATATCTAACATAAGAAACAATTCCCCCTTCAAAATAGAAAAAATATGTCCTAATTGGCTCTTTGCGCTCATCTTTAATGAATATTTTCACTCCCTTGGTCAAATAGGCCTGCTGGCGCAAATGCCTTAGAATCTTAGACCATTTAAAATCAATCTCTTTAAAAACTTCTGGGTCAGGCTCAAAAATTACCGTGGTGCCGGTTTGCTGACACTTACCTTGCTTTTCCATCTTGGTCTTAGCTTTGCCCCGAGAATATTCCTGAACATAAAGACCGCCCTCCCGACAAACTTCAGCCCGCAGCCATTTAGAAAGCGCATTAACCACGGAAACGCCGACTCCGTGCAAACCGCCAGCGATTTTATATGATTGGCCGCCAAACTTACCCCCGGCGTGAAGAGTGCACATGACCGTCTCCAAGGCGGATAATTTGGTTTGGGGATGCTTATCTACCGGAATGCCCCGACCATTATCAATAATCTTGACTTTATTCTCCGGCAACAAAACTATTTCTATTTGGGAACAATAGCCAGCCATGGCTTCGTCCAAACTATTATCAACCACTTCCCAAATTAAATGATGCAAGCCATCAACGCTAGTTGAGCCGATATACATGCCAGGCCGGCGGCGAACCGGCTCTAATCCCTCTAGAACATAGATATCTTTTGCCTCGTATGTTGAATTGTTTTTGTTATTTTCGGTCATTGAAAATTATTTTCTCACCTCCCAGCCTCCTTCTTCTTCCAGAGCTTTAACAATCTTATCCATTAATTTATTAATCTCCTGGTCAGTTAAAGTATGGTCATCTGACTGAAAAATAAGGTGAAAGGCGAAATTCTTTTTACCTTTAGGGATATTCTCGCCCTGATAAATATCAAATAAATCAATATCTCTGATTAGGGCGCCGCCGGCCGCATGCATTAAATTCATTACTTCAACTACTTTAGTATCTGGTTCAACTAAAAGAGCGATGTCTCGGACCACAGCCGGATATTTAGAAGGCGTTTGATAAATCATTTCTTCAGTGGCTAATTCAACCAATTTCTCAAAATCTAATTCAAAAATTGCCACATCTGACTCAATATCCAAACCAGTTAAAATTTCCTGTTTAATTTCGCCAATCCAGCCCAAATAATCATTGCCTATTTTAATTTCTGCCCGCTGATTATTATCAATCAGATCCAACACCGGCGAAGCTTGAGTCAAAGCGTCATCATACCAAACATCGCTGATTCTTAATTTATTCAACAGAGAATCAATCGTTCCTTTTAATAGATAAAATTCCTGGGCTTGTTTTGTTTTGCCAGCCAAAGAAATAGCTCCGGCCAATTTCTTAATTTCCTGATTTTTCTCTTCCTTAAAAACCTTGCCCATTTCAAATAATTTTACTTCCGGGAAATATTTTTTGTTCTGGCTAATATTCTTGATTAAATTGACAGCCAAGCTCGGCCGAAGATATTTTTGCTCCTGGCTAATCGGATTTAATAATTCAATCAATTGGCCCGGCTTGATTTTGAAATCATTGATGTCTTTTTCCGAAATAAAAGAGTAATTATAGACCTCGCTAAATCCCAGATTAGCTAAAATATCTTTGACTTTATTCTGATAAAGCAAATCATCATTTCTAGCTGTTGGGATCAGACTGGCTTGAGGCAATTGAGCGGGAATTTTTTCCAAGCCATAAATCCGGCCGATTTCCTCAATTAAATCCTCGGGCAGAGTTATATCTATCCGTCTGGTCGGCGCCAGGACGCTTAATTTCTTGGCCCTGGTCTTAACCTGAAAACCCAAGCTTTTTAAAATATCAATCACCTGTTTATCTGGGACTTTAACGCCTAACAAACTGGTCAAATAATTTAAATCAAGAATAATTTGCTTGGGCTTGATTTTATCAGGGTAAAAATCAACTAATTCTTTGGCGACTTGGCCATCGGCAATCTCCTGAATTAAATAAGCGCACATATCAATCGCTGTTTGGGTCAAATTGGGGTCTAATTCATGCTCAAAACGCCAGGAAGCATCAGTCGCTAATTTGAGCTGGCGGGAAGCCCGCCGGATAACCTGGGCATTGAAATTGGCTGCCTCTAAAATTACTCTTTTGGTTTGATTGTCAATCCCCGGATTAATTCCGCCTTTAACCCCAGCCACGCAAATCGGGTCTCGCTCATCGGCAATCACCAAAATATTCTCATCCAAATCATATTTTTCATCATCCAAAGAAACAATTTTCTCGCCTTTTTTAGCTCGCCGGACAATAATTTTATTAATCCCGGTCTTAGCTTTTAATTTATCAGCGTCAAAAGCATGGAGGGGCTGGCCAGTTTCCAACATCACATAATTAGCAATATCAACCACATTGCTGATTGGTCTTAAGCCGCAAGCTTTAATTTTTTCCTGAATCCAGACGGGCGAAGGCCCGACTTTAACCTTATTAATCACCCGAGCCGTATAACGGGGGCAAAGCCGCTTGTCTTTAACTTCAACTTTGACCAACTGACTGGCTTTTTCTTTTGCGCTCTCCTTAATTCTCTTGCCATAATCAATTTCCTTAAAAGGATATTTTAAGATAGCGGCGATTTCCCGGGCAATCCCCTGATGACTTAAGCAATCATGGGCCCGATTGGGCAGAACCTCAACATCCAGAATTGTATCTGGACCGAACTTGCCCGAGACTTCTGCTTCAAAGGAATGTTTGGTCAATAAATCAGCCAGTTTTTCTGGACTAGGCAGTTTCTTGCTTGCCCGCCGAAGCTTTAGCGAAGGCGGGCCAACTAAATCTTGTAACCAATTATAGGATATTTTCATACTTTAAAACTGCTTCAAAAACCTCAAATCTCCCGAATAAAATAACCGGATATCATTAACTTTGTATTTAAGCATAGCTAATCTGTCTAGGCCAACACCAAAAGCAAATCCCTGATACTTTTTAAAAGGATAACCAGCTTCTTTAAAAACATCTTGATGAACCATACCGGCGCCCATAATTTCCAACCAATCTTTATCCTGCCATTTCGTATCAACTTCAAAACTGGGTTCGGTAAAAGGAAAAAAACTGGGACGCAAGCGCATTTTTGTTTCTGGCCCGAAAAATCTTTTTAAGAACGCCTCAATCACTCCTTTAAAATCAGCCACGGAAATATCCTGTCCAACCA
>JBDRKH010000013.1:0-5838 GCA_043814195.1 Patescibacteria group bacterium | reverse complement strand
GAAGGGGAATACGAGGAAATGAAAGAAGATAAGAAGTAGAATTGTTATTGTGAGTGTTAAGAGAACAATCCCGCGGTTTTTTGCGGGATTGTTTGTTTTTGCTGCTTTGAATTTGACAATTTCCATAATTATTGGTAGAATATCGGAAATTAAAAGAATGAATCAATTTAGGCAAAAATTTAAGCGAGCTGACAAAAATCCAGTTAAAGATGTGGTTTTAGCCGTGACTTATCAGTGCAATAGCCGCTGTCGATTTTGTCATATCTGGAAGAATAAGGAGGCCTATTCTTTATTCCCGATTGATTATAAAAATTTGCCGCGAGATATTAAAAATGTCAATATTAGCGGCGGCGAGCCTTTTTTAAGAAGGGATTTGCCAAGAATAATCAGAGTGATTAGCCGGCAGTGTCCCCAAGCTAAAATCATTATTTCTACCAATGGCTTTTCGCCCAGTTTGATTAAGAAACAAATACAGGAAATCATTAAGTTTAAGAGAGACATTGGCGTGGCTGTTTCCATTGATGGATTTGGCAGGGTTCATGAAGAATTAAGGAGATTTCCGGGCGGCTTTTGTCTGGCCTTGGAAACCGTTCGTTTATTGAAAGAATTAGGACTTAAAACTTTAAGGATTGCTTTTACTTTAGGCGACCAGAACATCAATCAATTAAAAAAGGTTTATCGTTTGAGCCGGGAATTAGGCGTGGAATTCAGTTTGGCCGCTTATCATAATTCAAGCCATTATTTTCGAAAACAAGATAATCAAATTAAGAATATTGCTCAAATCAGAAAAGAGCTTAATTGGTTGATTACCCGGGAATTAAATAGTTTTTCGCCTAAAAGATGGTTGAGAGCTTATTTCGCTTATGGTTTGATTAGATTTTTAGAAACTAAACAGAGAATTTTGCCTGATTATTCCGGTTCAAGCTCGTTATTTATCGATCCTTTTGGTCGGATTTATCCTTCTGATATTTGGAATTTAGAAATCGGCAGATTACAAAGAATAAATGACTGGAATAAATTTATTGAAATTATTAAGGGAATTACTTTGAGCAGTAAGGCGCCAGCTGGCTGGATGCTTTGCACAGCTCGGCAATCAATGAGAAAACACTGGTTTAAGGTTGGTCAGTGGATTCTAAACAGACAAACCTCTAAGGCCAATATTTGGCTTTCAGAGAAATTTTCCTCGGAACAATTATTTCCTTTTTCGAAATGAAGCTAAGAGAATTGCTTTAAAATACTTTTAATTTGTATTAAAATACAGGTATGTATGGCAATCGGATTACCCAATCAATTATTATTGGCGCGGCGGCTTTAATTGCTGCTGCTTCTTGGTCTGGTTTAAAAAATATTCTCTTTAATGATGGTTATTGGCTTTGGTCATTAATCGGTTTTTTTGTTTTATTAATCTTTCTAAGCATTAATTGGTTATTAGCCAAATCAAAAGCAATTTTATTAATCACGCTTTTTTTTATTTTAATCAGCTTTTTCTTTCCCTTTGGTTTTAAATTGGAATATCTGGCCGCTCTTTTGATTGCTTTTCTGTTTTTCTTTTTAGGCTGCCAGCGGGCGCTTAATGAAAAAGAAGTCCGGATTAAAATTCAGGTAATTAATATTCTTAAACGAGGACTGCCTTTTTTACTGACCGGTTTTTGTTTGATTATTGCCACAGTCTATTATTTTTCACCCTTGGCTTTGACCGGTCAGAACCAGATTACTATTCCGCGTCCTTTATTCAATTTGGTGGCCGGACCGATTCTGAAAATATTTGAAGAACAAATGTCAGTGGAGCAGCTTAATCAATTTTCTCAGCAATTAGGCGCCCCTTTATCACAGGAAAATCTTTATCAATCAGTTAATCAGGGGATTAATAAAAAGGGCCAGGCCTATATTGAATATTTTTCGCTGGGTTTAGCCGTTGGATTTTTCTTTGCTTTAAAAATGGTTGGTTTCTTTTTTATGTGGCTGGTGATTTTATTGAGCTGGCTGATTTTCAGAATTTTAGTGGCTACCGGAGCGGTTAAAATCCAGGAAAAAGCGGTTTTGAAACAAGTGATTGAGGTGTAATATGGCCAAAGATTATTATCAAATATTAGATGTGCCTAAGAATGCTTCGGAAACAGAGATTAAAAAGGCATATCGGAAATTAGCTTTAAAATATCATCCAGACCGAGCGCCGGAAGACAAGAAAAAAGAATATGAGCAAAAGTTTAAGGAAATAAGCGAGGCTTATCGGGTGCTTTCTAATAAAGAAAAAAGAAGCCAGTATGACCAGTTTGGTCAGACTTTTGAAGGCGCGCCGTTTGGCCAGGGATTTTCCCAGCAGGATTTTCATTCTTTTTACGATGTTTTTGGCGGACAGGATATTTTTGAGGATTTGGGCTTTGGCCGGATTTTTGAACAAATGTTCGGTTTTGGTCCAAGAACCAGAACCAGGAGAGCGACCCAATACGGTCAGGATATTGAGATAGACGCGGAAATAAGTTTAGAGGAGTCTTTTCAGGGAGTTAAAAAAGAAGTTGAATTAAGGAAGATGGTGGTTTGCGGCGAGTGTCAGGGCAGGGGCGGTCAATCATTTAAAAAATGCTCGGCTTGTCAGGGAACTGGTTATCAGCAGATTCGGAATCAAAGTTTTTTCGGCTTTATTATCCAGCAGAGACCTTGTTCTGAATGTCAGGGTCGGGGAGAAAAGCCGGAAAAAGAATGCGTTCAATGCCGAGGCCAAGGCAGAATTAAGGAAACCAAGAAAATTAAAATTGCTATTCCGGTCGGGATTGAGGATGGCCAGATTCTAAAAATGACCGGGCAGGGCGAAGCCGCGCCTTATGGCGGACAAGCCGGCGATTTATTTGTTAATATTCATATCAAGCCCCATCCTGATTTCCAGCGTCAGGGCGATGATTTAATTTATCATTTGAACATCAACTTCCCTCAAGCCGCCTTAGGTGATAAAATAGAAATACCAACTTTAGAGGGGAAAATTAAAGTTAAGATTTCAGCTGGCACTCAACCCGGAGAAGTGATAAAATTAAAGAATAAAGGCATGCCTCAATTATATGGCCGAGGTTGGGGAGATTTGTTTATTAAAATCCAAGTTCAGGTTCCCAAAAAGGTTTCTCGGGAACAAAAGAAAATAATTGAACAATTAAAATAAATGTTTGCGATTCGCGATTTTTTAACTAATTTTCATCTGGGCGCCGCTTCGGGCTGGGATATTTTTATTCTTTTGATTTTTTTGATTGCTGTTCTGATTTACGGGCTTTTCTTAGGTCGCAATCGAATGATTGTCATTTTGTTGATCAGTTACTTTTCCTTGTTGATTGTTAAAAATATTCCCTGGCAAAAATTAAGTCAGTTTGGCTGGTTAGGGGTTGAAGAAAGTCCTTCAGCTTCCTTGAGGATTATTCTTTTTTTAGCAATCATCCTGTTGTTTTACTTTTTGGTTCCTCGTTCTGTGTTGATTTCATCTTTGAGATTAAAAAAAAGAGGTGTGGCTTCCTGGTTCCAGTTATTTATTTTGAGCATTGTCCAGATTGGCTTTCTGATTATGGTCATTCTTTCTTTCCTGCCCGTGGAATCAATTTCCAATTTAGCTCCGATAATCAGAAAAATATTCGTTGGTCCTGAAGCCCAATTTGTCTGGATAACTCTGCCTATTCTGGCCATGGTTTTAATGAGAAGAAAGAGGAAGCTGGAGGATAAATAAGTAGAATTGTTTATGCCCCGTTAGCTTAGTGGCAAAGCAGTTGGCTTTTAACCAATTGATGGGGGTTCGATTCCCTCACGGGGTACCATTAGATTAGAAAAAGTCCCATTGGGGGCTTTTTCTGTTTCCACAATTGATTGTTTGATTATTGCGGGGAGAAATGGTAGGATATTTGTATGAAGCGGAGTTTGAATATCAGGACAATTAAAAAAATAGGCGAGCCGGTTAAATTGATGGGCTGGGTTCATAATCGCCGCAATCACGGGCAGATTATTTTCATTGATTTAAGAGACCGGAGCGGACTAATCCAGCTTGTTTTTGGACCGGATAATAAGGAGATTTACCAATTAGCTGATTCTTTGCGGAGTGAATGGGTGATTGAAGCAGTTGGTCAGGTTAATCAGCGTCCCAAAGGCATGCTCAATGATAAAATGCCGACTGGTCAAGTAGAAGTTGAAGTCAAGGAATTAAGGATTTTAAATCAGGCTAAAACCCCGCCCTTTGAAATTAGCGAGGAATCCGCCAAGGGCGGAGAAGTAGGCGAGGATATCAGGTTAAAATATCGCTATTTGGATATTCGGCGGTTTCAAATGAGAAGGAATTTAGTTTTACGGCATAAATTGGTTAAGACAATTAGAGACTTCATGGATAAAAAGGGCTTTCTGGAAATAGAAACGCCTATTTTAACCAAATCAACTCCGGAAGGGGCGCGCGACTTTCTGGTGCCCAGCCGTTTACATCCAGGCGAATTTTACGCTTTGCCCCAGGCGCCCCAGCAATTAAAACAACTATTAATGGTGGCTGGCATAGAAAGATATTTTCAGCTAGCCAAGTGTTTTCGGGACGAGGATTTAAGAGGCGACCGCCAGCCGGAGTTTACTCAATTGGACGTAGAAATGTCTTTTGTCGAGCAAAAGACTATCTTGAGTATTATTGAAAAATTAATGCTGGAGGTGGTTAAAGAATTAGTCGAGCTTGATAAGAATTTATCAAAAAAACTTACTTTCAAGCCCTTTTTAAAATTGGATTATCAGGAAACAATGAAAAAGTATGGCACGGACAAGCCTGATTTAAGAGAAAACAAAGATGACCCCAATGAACTGGCTTTTGTTTGGATTCTTAATTGGCCTTTGTTTGAGCGGAATAAAGAGGAAAAAAGATACGACCCCTGTCATCATGTTTTTACCGCTCCCCAGGAACAAGATTTGCCTTTATTGGAAAAAGAACCGCTTAAAGTCCGTTCCTGGCAACATGATTTAGTGCTTAATGGTAGAGAGATCGGCGGAGGAAGCATTAGAATCCATCAGCCGGAAATTCAGAGAAAAATATTCAAATTAGTTGGCTTAAAAGAAAAAGAAATAAAAGAGAAATTTGGTCATTGATTCAGAGCTTTTGAGTATGGCGCGCCGCCTCATGGAGGGATTGCTTTGGGGATTGACCGGTTAATGATGATTCTTTTGAATGAGACCAGTATTCGCCAGGTGATGGCTTTTCCTAAGACTGGCGATGGCCGTGATTTAACCATGGAAGCGCCCAGTCCAGTCAGTCCAGAGCAATTAAGTGATTTGAATATTAAGGTGTCTAGCTAAGTATTGTCATTGCGAACGAAGTGAAGCAATCCCGAATGATAATCCACGGGATTGCCACGCTCGCTTTGCTCGCTCGCAATGACTATTGTTTAGTATGTTGGTTAAAGTTTTAACGGCTATTTTTGTTCTTTTGAACCCTTTGGCTTTATTGAATTGGGAGCCGGTTTCTCCTTTGCCTGATGATTCTTTTTGGGGTAAATGGCAGGATTCTTTGTTTTCCGCTTTTTGGTTGAATAACCCTAATTTTCTGCCGATTCGCGACTGGGGGATTGATGACCCTCAAATACAAGCCAAAGCTGGTTTGATTTTTGATTTAGACAAGCAAAAAATACTCTATCAAAAGGAAATTGACCAGGTTTTACCAATTGCCAGCTTAACTAAATTAATGACCAGTTTGGTTGTTTTGGAGAATATTGATTTGGAAGAAATAGTTGTTGTTTCAAGAAAGGCAGTGGCGGCTTATGGCGAACAAGGCAAACTAAGGGTCGATGAAAAAATTTCAGTCAAGAATTTGCTCCATGCTTTATTAATGGAATCAAGCAATGA
>JBDRKH010000012.1:0-3358 GCA_043814195.1 Patescibacteria group bacterium | reverse complement strand
TTCGACCTGTCCATATTGCGTTACCCTTAAGGCCTATTTAGATGAAAAAGGTTTTAAATATGAGGATATTGATGTAGCTGAGAATAAAGAAGCTGCCCAGGAAATGATTGATAAGTCCGGACAAATGGGTGTGCCAGTAAGTGATATAGGTGGAGAAATTATTATCGGTTTTGATAAAGAAAAAATCAATCAATTATTAAATATTAAGGAGTGATTATTATGGGTGAGAAAAGAGGATTCACCCTTATAGAGTTATTAGTCGTTATCGCTATTATTGGAATATTGGCGACGATTGTTTTAGTCAGCGTCAATTCTGTCAGGGCAAAAGCGAGAGATGCAAGAAGGATTAATGACTTAAATCAGATAAGAATAGTTCTCCTTTTATATTATGACAACAAAGGGTATTATCCTTCTTGCGGAGATGCATACATAAACGGAACGACCGACTGTTTATCTGTTGTTTTGATCAGCGAGGGTCTGGTTTCTGTTTTGCCGGTTGATCCCAAGTTCGCAGGTGGAGGGTGGGGTAATGATTATCAATATTATGGAGGATCGGCAAATTTCGGACTTAGAGCGCGATTAGAAGGATCTCCTTTATCTCAGACGCATGATTACCCAAATGGTACTTCATGCGACAGCGGGATATACCCGACTTGCGGATGGTATCAAACTTGCGTCTATCGCGGATATGGAGGTTCTTGCGCTCTGACCTACGCAATCGGCAGTAATTAAAAGACAAATTATTAAAGAAAGGAAAATATATGATAAAAATTGCTATCAATGGGTTTGGTCGGATTGGTCGGTCGTGTTTCCGGCGGATTTTGGAAAAACATCCTGATTTGGAAATAGCGACAGTTAATGACTTGGCGGATGCTAAAACTTTGGCTCATCTTTTGAAATACGATTCTGTTTATGGTATTTATGATAAAAAGATTAATCTTAAAGGGGAAAGTATAGTAATTGATAATAAGGAGGTAAGGGTTTTAAATGAAAAAGAACCAGGAAATTTGCCCTGGAAAGATTTAGGAGTTGATATTGTTTTGGAATGTACCGGTCTTTTTACTAGCGCTGATCAAGCTAAGAAACATTTAGATGCTGGGGCAAAGAAAGTGATTATTTCAGCGCCCTGTCATGGATCAGAAGTCCCATATTTTATTCTTGGAGTTAACCAGGATAAATATGACGCTGAGAAAGATAATATTATTTCAATAGGTTCTTGTACAACAAATTGTCTGGCGCCGGTAGCAAAAGTTCTTCATGATAATTTTGAAATAGAGTCCGGCTTAATGACGACAATCCATAGTTATACCAATGATCAGCGGCTCCACGATTCGCCTCACAAAGATTTGAGAAGGGCTCGGGCAGCGATGGCGTCAATGATACCGACTACAACTGGGGCGGCGATTGTTGTAACTAAAGTCCTTCCTGAACTGGAAGGGAAAATTAATGGGATGGCTGTTAGGATTCCAACACCGAGTGTCTCTTTGGTTGATTTTGTCGTTAAAGTTAAAAAAGAAACTAGTGTTGAAGAAGTCAATGCTGCCTTTAAAAAGGCATCTCAAGAAATGAAAGGGATATTGGGGATAGAAGACGAATCTTTGGTTTCAATTGATTACAAAGGAAATTCATTATCATCTATTGTTGATTCTGCTTCGACTATGGTCCAGGAAAAGAATCTGGTTAAAGTTTTGGCTTGGTATGACAATGAATGGGGATATTCCTGTCGCCTGGCAGAATTCGCCGAATTTATTGGTAAAAAGATATAAAAATATGATTTATTTAGGAGCTGACCACGCTGGTTTTAATTTAAAAGAAGAGATTAAAAAATATCTTAAAGAGTTGGGGTATGAATTTGAGGATTTAGGAAACAAGGAACTTGACCCTCAAGATGATTATCCTGATTTTGTTTTTCCAGTAACCGAGAAAGTTATTGAGGGTGATAATAAGGGAATTCTTTTTTGCGCAACTGGCGCTGGGAGTTGTATCGCCGCTAATAAAGTTAAAGGTATAAGAGCGACTTTAGCTTGGGATGAGTTTACTGCTACTCAATCAAGAGAACATAATAATGCTAATATTCTTTGTTTAGGCGGAAGAGTACTTGATTTAGAAGCTGCTAAGAAAATAGTTGAGATTTGGCTTAAAACAGAATTTAGCAATGAAGAAAGGCATGTGCGAAGATTAGGAAAAATAGAGGAGGCAGAAAAATGATTGAGGTTATCCCAACCATTATCGCCAAGGATTTTGAGGAGTTAAAGGAAAAGGTCAAAAAGGTTGAGCCCTATGTTGAATGGGTTCAATTGGATATTATGGATGGTCGGTTTATTAATAATTCAACTTGGAACAAGCCGGAAGAATTAAAAGAACTAGAAACTAGTTTAAATCTGGAAGTCCATTTAATGGTTGAAAAACCGGAAGAGGTTATTGACCAATGGATCAGTCTATGGGTTAAAAGAATTATTGTTCATTTTGAATCAAGTCAGGAATTAAAAAGTATTATTGATAAAGTTAAATCAGCCGGATTAGAAATTGGTCTGGCTATTAATCCCAATACGCCGATAGAGGTTTTTGACCAATATATTTCCAATCTTGATTTAGTTTTAATTATGACGGTTGAACCGGGCAGAGGCGGCCAGGAATTAATTAAGGATACTCTGGTAAAAATTAAGAGGTTGAGAGAAGCCTATCAGAATGTTAAGATATCAGTAGATGGTGGGATTAGCTTAGAAAATGCGCCAGAAGTTATTTCTCTCGGGGCAAATATTTTATCTGTTGGCTCGGCAATTTTTAAAAGCGATAATATTGAAGAAACAATTAACAAATTAAAGCAAGTATGGAAATTAAAGAGATAAGGAAAGAAGCCAATCAAATCAGGAAGGATATTATTGAAATGCTGGTTGAGGCAAAGTCGGGTCATTCGGCTGGGTCTTTGGGTATGGTTGATGTTTTTGCTGCCCTCTATTTCGGCCGAATTGTTAAATATGATTCCAAAAGGCCGGATTGGGAAGAGAGAGATATGGTTGTTCTTTCTAACGCCCATATTTGCCCGGTTTGGTATGCGACTTTGGCTCGAGCCGGATATTTCGATATTAAAGAACTAAAAACTTTAAGAAAACTGGGATCTAAACTGCAGGGGCATCCTCATCGTCAAAGCGTTCCTGGGATTGAAACTTCAGGCGGTTCTTTGGGTCAGGGTCTTTCAATTGCCTGTGGTATGGCCTATTCTTTCCATAAGATTGATAAAAAGGATAATTGGGTTTGGGCTTTGACTTCCGATGGCGAGCATGATGAAGGTCAAATGTGGGAAGCAGCTATGTTTGCCGGAAAAAATAAGCTTTTTAATCTAACTCAGATTATGGAC
>JBDRKH010000011.1:0-2347 GCA_043814195.1 Patescibacteria group bacterium | reverse complement strand
AATATTAACAGCCAATAAAACCAAAATAATCTTTCCCTCATTAACTTAATATGATATCATTATTTTATGTCCGTCCGCATTCTTTGGCGTTCCACTGTTTTTCTTATTACCCTAGGGTTAATCTATCTCGCCTTTCCCATTTTAATCGTCCCTTCGTCCTTACCGGCAATTCAAGCCATGTTTATTGAAAATAAGTATCCCGATCAAGCACTCACCTCGCCCTCGGCTATTATTAGTAATGAAGCTGCCGGCGCGGAAATTTATCAGCTAACTCTGCCGGCTATTCCCACCGCCAAAGCCAAACTTCAATTAATTAAAGACCTGCACCGTCAGGGCATGGACTTAATTTTCCAAAAGTAGTATAATTACAGTCTATGCGTTTAAATAAAGAAACCATAACCTTAGGCGGCGATATTGACCGAAAGATTATCCGCCCAGCCATTCTTACTTATGCAAAACGTACTGCTGGTACTACGGCCGAAGCTTTCCAAAAATTTGTCAGCATCTGCCGCAGAAGACATTTGTATGTCAATTTTGCCGTTTTAACGCCTCTACTTCTTAAGGAAGCTGACGAAATTATTTTGAGTGATCAATATAATATTCAAGTCGGTCAAATAAAAACCCCTGATGATTTACCTCTATTGGTGAGTGAAAATTTATCCCTTTTTAATAAACCAGGTCTTTTAAGAGTGTCTTTTCCTGATCAATCACAACTTTCTCTCCCAATACCGCTGCTTCAAACCCAAGTTCATCCGAATGAACCCAATTCGATTCAGTACTAATTTCATCTTAGCCCCCTTTTCACCCTGACTTCTTCCAGCAATTTTTCATCTCCCAATAATTTGGCACAGCCCCGCACCACCGCATCCTGCGGCTCTTCGGCCACCCATACCGGCATCTTGGTCATTTCCGCCACCACCTTATCAATTCCGTATAAAAGCGAGCCGCCGCCGGTCATAATAATTCCGTGCTTTAAAATATCGGCCACCAATTCCGGCGGGGTTTCTTCAATTGTTAAAGCCGCCGCCGCCGCAATTTCCTGGACCACCGGCGCTAAAGTTTCTCTTATCTCCGCGCTCTTTAGCTTTAACGATCTGGGCAAGCCTTTTTCCATATCCCGGCCTCTGACCACGTAACTTTTCTCTTTTTCAAAGGGAATTGCACTGCCGATATTAATCTTTGCCTCTTCAGCCGTTGTTTCCCCCAACAGCATGCCGTGTTTTAAACGCACTGACTTAATAATTGCCTGGTTCATTTCTTCTCCGGCGATTCTTAATGATTTGTTCAGCACAATTCCGCCCAAGGAAATCACGGCAATTTCCGTTGTCCCGCCGCCGATATCAATAATCAGCTGGCCGTCGGCTTTATCTACCTTGACTCCGGCGCCGATGGCCGCCGCCATTGGCTCTTCCACTACCAGCGCCTGCCTGGCCCCGGCTGACAGCGCCGCATCCTGGACCGCTCTTTTTTCCACCTCGGTCACCCCGGCCGGGATCCCAATCAATACTTTTGGCCTGGCCAATTTGGGCATTAAACCTACATGTTGATGAATCTCGGCAAAATAGTGCTTGAGCATGACCACTGTTGCGTCAAAATCCGCAATCACTCCGGCCTCTAAAGGCTTCACTACCTCTATGCTTTCCGGATTTTTCCCGAGCATTTTTTTAGCTTCCCTGCCCACGGCTAATAACTCCTTGCCTTTTCTTCTCCTGGCAATCACGGTTGGCTCTCTCACCACCACTCCTTTTTTGGCCACCAAAATCAAAGTATTGGCTGTACCTAAATCAATTGCCAAATCATAGCTAAAAATAGACAGCAAGCTATCAAACATATAGCAAATTCTATCATGTTATACTAAACCATGAAATTGCTAAATAAAATCATTGCCCTCTCCTTTTACTGTTTGTTCATTGTTGTCCCTCTAATTTTAACCCCTTATAACTACGAACTGTTTGAGTTTAATAAAATGCTGGCCGTTTATTTTCTGACTATTATTATTGCCTCTGCCTGGATCAGCAAAATGATTCTCCAAAAAAGAATCATCATCCGCCGGACCCCTTTTGATCTGCCCCTGCTTTTGTTCTTGGCTTCTCAAATCATCTCCACAATTTTTTCTATCGACCGCCATACTTCTATCTGGGGCTATTACTCCCGCTTTAATGGCGGCCTAATGTCCACGATTAGCTACATCACCCTTTATTATGCCTTTGTCTCCAACGCTGTTTCTGTTAAAAACAGCTTAAAAGTAATTTTATCCACCGCTGCCATTGTTTCCCTTTACGGCATTGCCGAGCACTTTGGCATTGATAAACATATCTGGGTCCAGGATGTGCAAAACCGGGTTTTT
>JBDRKH010000010.1:0-18611 GCA_043814195.1 Patescibacteria group bacterium | reverse complement strand
TACCCTCTCGGCCCCTCCATACTGATTAAGGTAATCATGAACTAAAGCTACTTTCATGAAATTAGCGCCCCCCAGCTAAACCCGATACCTTTTGAACAAAAGAATAAAAGGTGTCTTTAAAATAATCACTAAATCCAGACGTAAAGACCAATTTTCCATATAAAAAACATCCAGCTTGACTTCTTCATTAAAATCCAAATCGCTTCGTCCGGAAATCTGAGCTAAACCGGTAATACCCGGTCTAATATAGAACATTCTTTGCTGGTCAAAAGTATATTTTTCCACTTCATAAGACATATGAGGCCGATAACCAACAATACTCATATCGCCTTCTAAAACATTGAAAAATTGAGGCAATTCATCTAGAGAATATTTGCGTAAAAACTTGCCCAATTTAGTCAATCTAGGGTCACCCTTGATTTTATGAAGCGGACCGCCCTGGCGAATATTTTTCTGCTGGTCTTTTTCTAATTGTTTAAGTATTTTATTGCCTGCTGGAGTGCCAAATTCCCCATCGCAAAGTTCAGCCTTCATAGTCCGAAACTTGTAAAAAACAAACTTTCTTTTGCGATAGCCATAGCGATAGTCTTTGTAAATTATTGGTCCAGCTGAATCAAGCTTAATCATCAAAACAATCAACAGATAAAGAGGCGAAAAAATAATAATGAAGCTCAAAGAAAAAACAACATCAAATAATCTTTTAATAATCCGACCCCAGCCATCTAAAGCTGTTTTCTTTAATTCAATGACCGGCACGTCACCTAATATTTCCACATTAGTATTGGTGGTTAGCGTTTGAAAAAGATTAGGCACGAATTTAAAAGTCAAATGATTTCTTTCGGCAAAGCTGATTAATTCTAAGACTCTTTCCTTGGGCCAGTCCGGGTCAGTTAAAACAATTTCGTCAACTTCCTGGTTTTTTATCCTGGCTCTAATTTTTTTAATGTCCGGTCCAATCAAATTACCAATCAATTGATAACCCAAAACCGGCTCTTGTTTGATATTGTCAATCACCCTTCTGCTTAAACCATCTTGACCAACCACCAAAACCCGATGAGCTCCATAATGATATTTTTTCATTAAATATTTCTGCAGAAAACTGACCAAAAGCCGACCAAAAGAAACAAAGATAATCGCGATCAGCCAGCCAGCTAAAACCAAAAATCGGGAATTAAATAATTCCTGGCGCAGGAAAACATATAAAACGAGAGTCATGATTCCAGCCGAAACCCCGATCGCTACCCGAGTTAAATCATCCAGTAAACGTCGGACCGGCTTAATTCGATAAAGTCCAACCAGAGCAAAAACAATCAGCATTAAAAAAGCAACCAAAACAATCATAGTCAGATAACGATTAAAAGGCAGATTTAAATGAAAAAGTACCGGACGATATTGAGCTACCCAGGCGCTAGTCCGAAGATGATAAGCGGATAAACCTGCCCCGACCAACATCAAAAAATCCAGCGGGACAAGAATAGCCGTAAAAACTAATTCTGATTTCTTCATGCCTTAATCCTACTCAATAATCAGCAAAAAGGCAATAAAGATAAAATTAGACCATGTTAGACATCCGATGTCTAACATGATATAATTTTAAATATGAAAAGGGACGAAATCGGCTTAGGCGAATATTATCATGTCTTTAATAGAGGGAATAATAAACAAGATATTCTCTTTGACCAACGAGATTGGATTAGATTTTTATTCCTTATCCTCTACTTCCAATCAGCTTCTCCGATTTATAACATAGGCCGCCAAGTATCCTATTTTGGTAAACATAAAGTATTTAATATTGCTATGCCTCAAAATTACATTACTGAACTAGTCGCCTTTACTATTATGCCGAACCACTTCCATTTCATTTTGCATGAAATAAAAGAAAATGGTATTTCTAAGTATATGCAAAAAATCCAAGACGGCTATACAAAATATATCAATACAAAATACAATAGATCAGGGCACCTTTTCCAAGGTTCATATAAATTAGTTCATATAAAAAGCGATGAACAATTACTTTATCTATCCGCTTACATTCATCGTAATCCCAGAGAATTAAAAAATGGAAAAATAAAGGAAATAAGTTCCCATGGTCAAGCTATCAGGATTTTTTTCAAAAAAACAGGTGGGGAAATTTAATTAAACATCAAATCATTACTGAACAATTCTCTAACTCAAAAAGATATAAAGAATTTGTAGAATCGAGTAGTGCAAAATCACTTAAAAAAGATCATCTCTTTGAATAGGCATGTTAGACATCCGATGTCTAACATATCTAACATATCAAAAAGTCCCGCGCCGCGGGACTTTTATCTAGCCCAAGTAAGCTGTAAGCCGGGTTCTGTTTTAAATAGTCATCTATCTAGGACTAATATTGCTATTAGCCTCAAGCGAGCTACTTGTACTCCGACCTTGCGTCGGAGTTTGCTCTTGCACCAGGTGGGGTTTACCACTCCAGACGGTCTCCCGTTGGAGAGAGGGGTCTTACTCCCTCACTTTTCACTTTTACCCCATTTTAGGAGATTACCCCTAAAACGAAGAAACATTGTCTCTGTGGCACTTTCCCTATTCTTGCGAACGGTGGACATTATCCACCACCCTTTTTATGGTGCCCGGACTTTCCTCTACCAATTTTGTCTAAATCTAAATCTTTGATTTAGCAACAAAATTGAGTATCCGCCGAAGCGCGAAGCGCGGAGGCGGACCTCCTGCCACTAAAACCAAAAACGACTAATTGATAGCGACTATCTCGCTTACTTGAGCTATTAAGATACTATCATGAATAAAGACCCCTATCAAATCTAATTTACAGAAGTTTCTGGGTTTTATTTTGATTATCCAAAGCCTGATTAGCCAATCTGTCTGCTTCTTTGTTTTTTTCCCGCGGCAGATGTTTAAAGCTAACCTGACCAAAATCAAGCATCAAGTTCCAGATTTTAATGAACAATAGGATTAAATCCTTTTCTTTTATTTTATACTCGTGATTAAGCTGTTTGGCAAGCAATTCGCTATCCACTTTAATTTCTATTTGCATTTGTCTGGCTTTTTTCTTGCCATAAAGCAATTTAACTTTTTTCAAAGCAAAAATAACTGCCTGATATTCAGCTTGATTATTGGTCGCTTCCCCAATATATTCCCCGTATTTTTTAATGGTTTGGCCTTGACAAGCAATTACTGCTCCAATGGCCGCTGGACCAGGATTGCCCCGCGACCCGCCATCAGTATAAATCGTAATTTTCATATAATTCAAGGTGATTAGTCAGCCAACCTTATCTCCTTCACTTTCATCTCCAAATCCCTTTGACCATTCCACTGATTAGCAATTAGCTCAAAAATCACATTAACTGAACTGCCTTTTTTAAGCAAGGATTCCCTTTCTCCCAAGCCAAAAGCAATCGCCTTAAAATTTTTAGGAATATCTGAATCCTTGTCAAATAAAAGCAATTCCATTTTAAGATGCTGACTGTTATTGCCTACCATTCTGGAATCAGCAATTTCCACTCCCTTGATTAAAAAAACAGGTTTGGGATTAGCCCGACCAAAAGGAGCAAATAATTCAATCTGGTCATAATTCTGCCAGTTAATATCGCCCAAAGATAATTCCGCGTCAATTTCCAGTATTGGTTCAATATCCAAATCCTTTAACTTCTCTTCGGCTGTCTTAATAAAACTTTCTCTTGCTTTGGCTAAATTTTTCTTATTCATCTGGAATCCGCCAGTTCCTTTTCGTCCGCCATAATCATCAAAATATTCAGCCGACTGATTAAACAAAGTCATTAGATCAAAATAATGAGGACTCCGGCAGGAAGCGCGGATTAAATCTCCTTTTTCCTGATAAATCACGGCCGGTCGATTATATTTGTCTGAAAGTTTGCTCGCCACCAATCCATTGACCCCGACTGGCCAATCAGGGCTGCCTTCAAAAATTAATTTAGGATTTTCTCCTTGATTAAATTTATTAATCAAACGGGTTTCCGCTTCCTTGAATACCCGCTCGGTTACGTTTCGGCGACTTAAATTACTCTGATTAATCTTTTGGGCTAATTCTTCTGCCTGGGATTCATTTTGAGAAACTAATAATCCATAAGCAATATCGGCATGCTTCATGCGACCAGCCGCATTCAAACGCGGACCGAGAATAAAAGCCAAAGTATAGCTATCAAGATTAGTCAAAGGCGCTTCGCCATTCAAAGAAGATTGGGTTATTTCCGGACTTATTCTGGCTATTTCCATTAATTTTTTTAAACCCAGCCATTTGGTCTGAGCTAAAACTCCCAAACCATATTTTACCAAAGTCCGATTTTCGCCAATAAGCGGCTCTACATCAGCCACGGTGGCTAAAGCAGTCAAATCAAGCAGCCATTTTTTAAAAGCTTCTCTTTGCACTTTATCTAAATTACCCGCTTTTGAGGAAAGAAGAGCGCAAGCCAGTTTGTAAGCTATTCCGGCTCCGGCTAAACTCTTAAAAGGATATCGGTCATTTTTCTGTCTGGGATTTATTAAAGCAACGGCTGGAGGCAGATTTTTTTTTAGTTCGTGGTGATCAGTAATAATTACATCCAAGCCCAAGGAATTAGCTAATTTCACTTCTTCTAAATCAGTGCTCGCGCAATCAACGGTAATGATTAAATTCGTTCCTGCCTGGGCTAATTGTTGGATTGAATTATTATTTAAACCATGATTCTCTTTTTCCCGGTCTGGAATGTAAATATCAATTTTTTGAGCGCCTAATTTTTGGAGAGTTAGAGAAACAATCGCTGTCGCGCAAACCCCATCAGCGTCAAAATCACCGTAAACCGCTATTTTCTCCTGTCTTTTAATCGCTTGGGCTATCCTTTTAACTGCTCGCTTCATTCCTTTAAGTAAAAAAGGGTTATGAATATCTGTTTGGTAATCAAGATTAAAAAACTCATCAATTTGCGGCTGAGTTCTTAATCCCCGATTATATAGCAACTGGGCAATCAAGGGAGAAAATTCAGGAAATTGTTTAAAGAAAGCATCCGGCGCTTTTGTTTTTACTTGCCATTTCATAAAGCATAAAACATAAAACTTGAAACCTGAAACATAATTTATAGGATTATCTTTAAATATATTGTCCGGCCAATCGAAAAATTTATGTTTTATGTTACATGTTTTATGTTACATGTTTCAAGGGCTTCAATTCCAGGCAATTTTTCACCGGCCAGGAATTTAAGCATTGCTCCGCCCCCTGTAGAAACATGGTCTATTTTATTAAATAAACCCATTTCTTCCAACAGAACAACGCTATCTCCGCCGCCCACTACAGAAAAAGCCGGACTTTCCGCTATGGCTTGAGCAATAAATCTACTGCCTGAAGCAAATGCCTCTACTTCAAAAAGGCCCATCGGTCCATTCCAGATAATTGTTTTGGCATTAGAAATAATCTGATGGAAAAGATTATTGCTCTCCGGACCAATATCCAGAATCATTTCTTTTTCTTTAGTATTGCCGACTGGGGCAATCCGGCTCTCTGCCTGGCCGGATTTATCAACTGAAACAACGACATCAACCGGCAAATGAAGCCTGGTATTGGTTAGGTCTAATTTTTGGGTTTCTTCAATCATTTCTTCTTCAACTACTGACTGGCCAATGGCAAGTCCCTTAGCCGCAATCACTGTGTTGGCTAAAGCTCCGCCTAAAATTAAATTATCAGCTCTTCTTAAGAATTCTTTAATAAATTTAATCTTAGTGGAAATTTTAACCCCGCCAATAACTACCAACAAAGGACGCTCTAATCTCTCTAAGACTTGGGAAAGGACGCTGATCTCTTTTTCCAAAAGCAAACCGGCGCAACTGGGTAAATATTGAGGAATGCCGACCAAAGAGGCATGGGCCCGATGATTCACCCCAAAAGCATCATTAACATAGATTTCTCCTAAACTGGCTAATTCTCGGGCAAATTGAACATTGTTTTTTTCTTCTTCTGAATAAAAACGAAGATTCTCCAATAGAATAATCTCGCCTGATTTCATTCTGTCTATTTCTTTCTTTACCCTCTCTCCCCGACAATCATTTAATTTATTAATCTTTTTATTTAAAAGTTCCTCTAATCTTTGAGCAATTGGCTCTAAATGAAAACCATTGTGAATTTGACCATTGGGTCGTCCTAAATGAGCTAAAAGAATAATTTTAGCTCCTTGGCCTAAGAGATAATTAATGGTGGGCAAAGTTGCTTGTATCCGCCAATCTTCCTGACCATCAACTTTCCCGTCATTTCCGATTGGCACATTAAAATCAGCCCGAAGCAGGACTTTTTTGTCTTTAAAATTAAAATCTCTAAGAAATTTCATCTAACTTTCTCCACAAGTTTAACAAACTCGCTGCCATTCAAAGAAGCTCCGCCCACTAAAACTCCATCCATTCTGGCATTCTTCAAATAGTCAGTCACATTCTTGCTATTGACACTCCCTCCATAAATAATTTTAGCCTTTTCAGCAATTTGGCGATTATAGAGTTTAGTTAAGGTTTTCCGAATAAATAAACTTGCTTTCATGGCGTCATCCGGCCAACAAGCAGTTCCGTTAACTTCAGTGCTAATTGCCCAAACTGGCTCATAAGCAATGATAATTTCTCTGATTCGGCTAGCCGCTATATCTTTCAAAGCTCTTTCTAATTGTTCAGTCACCACTGAACTTATTTCATTAATCAGTCTTCCCTGAGAATCAAAAGAATCCCTGGTTTCTTCGCCAATACATAAAATCGGCTTTAACCGTTCTTTTAAAACTGCTTTTAGTTTTTTATTAACTATCTCATCGGTTTCCTGGAAATATCTTCTTCGCTCAGAATGACCAATAATGACATACTGACAGCCCAAATCCTTAAGCATTTGGGGCGAGATTTCTCCGGTATAAGCGCCCTTATTCTCCCAAAAACAATCTTGGGCCCCTAAAATAAATTGCTTTCCCAGGGTTTTGGCTGTTTCTGTCAAATAAACAAAAGGCGGGCAGATAACTATTTCTTGTTTTCCGGCTTGAGTAATACCCTGTTTTAAAACACCTAAAAGATGGTCCATTTCTTCTTTGGTAGCTGGGTTCATTTTCCAATTAGCAATGATGAGTGGTTTTTGATTCATAAAATTTTAGCTTCCTTTATTTAATCGGTAAATAACAGTAATAATTACATCCTATTCCATTTCCTCCCCAATTACCCAACGAACCATTGAGGCAATCTTTTTCAGCAGTCGGTGAACAATTTTCTATTCCCCAATGCAGTGCTGCGGTATCGCCGTCTAATCTATACATATAAGCATCACCATAATATCCTATTTTATTAAGTGGGTCATCGGGGATTTTTGATTGGACATATTTACATCAATACTTGAGGTAAAAATTGCTTAATTTCTTCTGGCCTTAATAATCTTACATCATCAGCAACTTTAGATAAACCGAATGATTGACCCTTGGGAATACCAACATATTGAACAGTTTTGCCAAAAGCTTGAACTTCTTCTATTGCCGCCACCAAATCAGTATCAGAACTAACTAAATACGCTTGGTCATATTTATCTTCTCTGGCAAACCTAATCATTTCCACCGCTAAACGCACATCAACGCCTTTTTCATGATAAGTTTTATCTGGATGCCTAATTAACTGACCTAGGGTAATGGCAATATTCTGCTTCTGTAATCTTCTAAATAATCTTTGTTGGTTGGCATATAATTCTTCGCTTTTTTGGCTATTTTTTTGACGACTAACTACACCAAGATAATAACAAACTTCTATTAACTTATTAGGTTCAACAAGCCATTCGGCAAACTTCCTAAAATTAAAATCGAGCAGACTAAATTTGTCATCAAGACGAAAAGTTAATTCTTTGAGCTTAAAATAAAAATTATTGCCATCTATAAAAACAAAAGCTCTTTTCATCCAATTAAAAACTGCCGTCGCTCGCCGAAGCGAAGGAAGGCAGTGAGATTAACTGTTTTAAGTATAGCAAATCTAAAAATCTTGTCAAGTTATTAGCTGGGGACATTTTCTCCACTGCCCCAAAAAGATGCTCTGCCTCTTTTTGAGTCACCGGATTCATTTTCCAATTGGCAATAATTAAATAATTCATTTTTTAATCATTTTTTTAATTATTAGACCTAAAACAATAATTGCCGCGACAATAATTAAAAGCCAGGAAATCTGTTGATAATATCCATTAAATAATTCTTGATTAGCTCCGAAATAATAGCCCAGCGCGGCTAAAATACTCACCCAAATACCTGAACCAAGAAAAGTATAAAAAAGAAAACTGCCTAGATTCATCCTGGAAAATCCGGCCGGCAAAGAAATTAATTGCCTGATGGCTGGAATTAGCCGACTAACAAAAGTGGAGAGATTGCCGTAATTAAGGAAATATTTTTCCGCTTTTTCTATCTTGGCCTGATTAATCAATAAAACTTTGGCTAATTTGGTCTGGGTTAAAGAATAAATAATTTTCCGGCCCAAAGTGTAAGCCAAGAAATAATTGACTAGCGCGCCGAGCAAACTGCCGATTATTCCAACAAGAACCACTAAATAAATATTCATCTTGCCCTGATGAGCCAGATAAGCGGCTGGCGGGATAACTATCTCTGAAGGAAAAGGGATAAAAGAACTTTCCACCGCCATTAAAAACATTATTCCCCAATAACCTATTTTAGCAATAATTTTAGTGACCAAAGCGGCTGACCAGAATAATAAGCTTTCCATTTATTTTATTTCCCTTAAAAATTTAGCCGCTTTTTCCGGCTCAATTGTAGAAATTTCTATGCCCGCGGCTAATTCAAAACCAGCCCAGATTGCGATTTTAGGAAGAATATTAATATGCCAATGATAATTATCGTAAGTTGTTCCATCGCAGGGAGCAGTATGAATATAAAAATTGTAAGCCGGGTCATTCAATCCTTGGTAAATTTTAGACAAAGCTATCTGCAGAGCATCAGCCAATAATTCCCTTTCTTTTTCGTCCATTTTTTCAAAATGAGCCTGATGTTCTTTGGGATAGATTCTAACTTCAAAAGAAACTTGGGGAGCAAAAGGACAAAGCACGACAAATTTCTCGTTCTGATAAATAATTCTTTGTTTATCCTTTAAATCCCACTGGAGCATGGCGCAATAAACGCATTTGCCCTGGCTTAGATAAAAGTTTTCCGCTCCGTCCAAGCTATCCCGCAAATCAGGGTCAACCACCGGAATGGCAATCAATTGAGAATGGGGATGAACAATTGAAGAGCCGGCTTCCCGGCCATGATTATGGAAAATGGAAATATATTTGACAAATTCTTTGTTCATTAATGCCCAGTATCTTTTTTGGTAAAGCTCAACCACCATTTTTGTTTCTAAAAGGGAAAATTCAGCCATTTGCTTTTCATGGTCTCTGGTAATAATTACCTCGTGATAACCAACTCCGTCCATAATCCGATTAGGCCCCTGTTTTCTTTCGCGAAGCCTGGAATTGGGAGCAAAAGCCGGAAAATCATTGGGCATTGATAAAACAAACCAAGAGCCGTCTGGCTGATTCACTTTATCAATTGATTTCTCTAAAATCTTATTCTGGCAAAAAGGACAATCCTTAGGATTAATCTTTTCTTTTATCCTTTTGTGTTTGGCAAAAGTTTCCGGCCGCTGAGCCCGACCGATGGCAATCACCACCCAGTCATTAGACACCAAATCCATTCTTAATTCTGAAGGAAATTTCTTTTTAATTTTTCTTTTGATCATATTTACCTCTAATTAAATTCCATTTAACTTTTAATAATTCTTTAAGGGTTCGAAAATAGGCCATAAGAGTCAAAGTTCCTCCGCCCGGATTAATCCAAGTCACAGGCAATTCCTTTATCCGATAACCTGATTTTTTAGCAATCGTTAAAATCTCAAAATCAAAACCCCATCGTTCCAAGGTCTGGCGAGAAAAAACTTCCTCGGCTATCTCGGCTGGAAAAAGTTTAAACGCTCGTTGGCTATCATGAATTTCCCAAACCGTTAAGGCCCGAATTAAATACTTTGACCACTTGCCTAAGACTCTTCGATACCAGGCTGCCTGCTCTTCAATTTTAGCTCCCTTAACTTCAATTGAGCCAATAATAATATCGTAATCTTTTAAATAGGGCCAAAATCCTTCAATCTGGTCCAAGGAAATGGCATTGTCCGCATCAAGGTAAATCAGGTATTCTCCTTTGGCTTCAAGCATCCCCTGACGAGTGACATAGCCCTTGCCGTGATTTTCCTGATTATCAATTAATCTTAGATTTTTAATCAAGCCGGCAAATTTTTTAACCACCGAAGCGGTTTTGTCTTTAGAACCATCATTGACTACCAAAATCTCGTATGAATAACTTTGTTCGCTTAAATAATGGTCAATATCTAAAAGAGTATCGCTGATTCGCTTTTCTTCATTATAGGCCGGAATAATAACTGAAAGATAAACTTTTTCCATACTTGCCATTATACTATATTTTCCGATATGATACAAAACAATGAAGTATCACATCATTACCTATGGCTGCCAGATGAATAAATCAGACAGCGAGCGATTAGCCGCTCGATTAGAAAGACAAAAACACCGTCTTGCGCCGAATATCGGACAGGCTGATTTAATTATCATCAATGTTTGTTCTGTCCGCCAATCAGCCATTAACCGGATTTATAGCAAAGTTAGACAACTTGATTCCCAAAAACCAAGACCTAAAATAATTCTGACTGGCTGTCTCTTAGCCAAAGACAAAAAGCGATTTCAGAATCAAGTTGATGAAATCTGGCCAATAATTAGTTTATCCGCCAGCCAACCGATTAAACCAGAATGTCAATCTCTCAAGCAAACCTATTTGCCGATTATGACTGGCTGTAATAATTTCTGCTCTTACTGCGTGGTTCCCTATACTCGCGGCCGGGAAAAATCCCGCCCGGCTTCAGAAATTATCAGAGAATTCAAACAATTAGTTAAACAGGGATACAAAGAAATAATTTTGCTGGGCCAAAATGTGAATTCTTATCAAAGCAAAATAAGCTTTCCCCAACTTCTCCAAATTCTCAACAACCTCCCGGGCAAATTTAAAATCAACTTCCTGACTTCCCATCCCAAAGATATGTCTGATGAGCTGATTAAAGTAATTAGCCAAGGCAAAAAAATATCAAAACAGATTCATTTGCCGGTTCAATCAGGCGACAATCAAATCTTAAAAAAAATGAACCGTTATTATACAGTCGGGCATTATAAAAAGCTGATTAAAAAAATCCGGCGGAGTATATCCCAAGCGGAAATCTCCACTGATATTATTGTCGGCTTTCCCGGAGAAACTAAAAAGCAGTTTCAAAACACCGTCAAATTAATCAAAGAAATCGGCTTTAAACAGATTTATACGGCTGCCTATTCGCCTCGCGCTGGCACTGCCGCCGCCAAACTTAAGGATAATATTCCCCCAGATGAAAAAAAGAGAAGAAAAAGAATAGTTCTGGATTTAATCAACAAAACATATGCGCAATAAACTAATCGTAATTCTCGGACCAACTGCCTCGGGCAAGTCTGATTTGGCTATTAAGCTGGCCAAGCGATTTAAAGGCGAAATAGTTTCAGCTGATTCGCGCCAGATTTACCAGGAAATGAATATTGGCACGGCTAAAATCACTAAAAAACAAATGGCCGATATTCCTCATTATTTGATTGATATTATTAAACCTGATCAGGGATTTACTCTGGCCCAGTTTAAAGCCAAAGCAGTTAAAATCATTAAAGATATTCAGAAAAGAAAAAAGCTCCCCTTTTTGGTCGGCGGCACTATGCTCTACATCCAAGCGATCGTTGATAATCTCCAGATTCCAGAAGTCAAACCGGATAAAAAACTGCGCGCTCAATTGGAAAACAAAACCAATCAGCAACTTTATGACCAGCTTAAAAAAATAGACCCTCAAGCCCTGGAAAAGATTGCTCTTAATAATAAGCGGCGGCTGATTCGGGCCTTGGAAGTTTATTTGAAAACCCAGAAACTTTTTTCCCGGCTAAAGAAAAAAGGCCGGCCGCTCTTTGATATTTTACAGCTCGGCCTAAGGCCAGACCAGGAAATCCTAAATAGAAGAATTGACCAGCGGGCAGAAAAAATGATTGAAGCCGGTTTAATCAAAGAAGTTGAATGTCTAATCAGAAAATACGGAACCAAACCTTATTCTTTGAGCGGGATTGGCTATCGGGAAATTATTCGATATCTTAATAAAGAAATTACCCTTAAACAGGCTAAGGATTTGATTAAAATCCACACCCGGCAATATACCCGCCGCCAAATGTCCTGGTTTAAACGGGACAAAAGAATTCACTGGATTAAAAACTATCCCCAAGCCGAAAAATTAATTAGGGATTTCATTAAAAATAATGGCCTATTTCTTTAATTTTTCTTCAAGGATTTGGCCGACTATTTCCGGATTAGCCTGACCTTGGCTGGCAGACATTACTTTGCCTACTAAAAATTGAAGGGCGTTTTCCTTGCCTGACTGAAAATCCTTAACTGGCTGGGGATTTTCCTTAATTACTCGTTCAACTATTTTTATTAAAGCGTTCTGGTCGCTAACCTGCCTTAATTGTTTTTCTTCAATGATTTGGCTGGGGTCGGCTCCGGTTTTAAACATTTCTTTAAGAACAGACTGGGCCGCCGAACTGGAAATTTCTTTTTGCTGGATCAAGGTAATAAATTCAGCAAAGTTTTCCGGGCTAATTTGGCAATCCTCTAATTTATTTTTGCTGGCGGATAATAACTTCTGTAATTCAGTCAAAAGATAATTAGCCGTCAGCTTAACTAAGGGCTGTTTATTGCCAATTGATTTAATTTTCAGCCAAGTGGCTAGTTCAGAAATCACTTGTTCAAAATAGTCAGCCAAGGATTTATTAGAAACCAGAACATTAATATCCGCTTCTGGTATTTTATACTCTTCTAAAAATCTTTGACGCTTGGCTTGGGGAAGCTCTGGCAATTCGGTTTTTAATTGAGGTATTAAGGAAGCAAGCTGATTTAAAGGCGGCAAATCCGGCTCGGGAAAATAGCGGTAATCCTGGGCCTGTTCTTTGGTCCGCTGGGAAAAGGTTTTTTGTTTGTTTTCGTCCCAGCCTCTGGTTTCCTGAATTATTTTCTCGCCCGAATCCAACAAATCAGCCTGTCTTTTAATTTCATAATTGATTGACCGTTCAACCGCCCGAAAAGAATTAAGATTTTTGATTTCCACTTTGGTGCCCATTTCCCCTTTTTCGTTTTTTAAAGAAATATTTACCTCGCAACGCATCTGGCCCTTTTCCATATTGGCTTCGGAAACATTTAAATAACGAAAGATTAATTGCAATTCTTCGCAAAATTTTCTGGCTTGCCGGCCGTTTTCCATATCCGGTTCAGTCACTAATTCCATTAAAGGCACGCCAGCCCGGTTAAAATCAACCAAAGAATAATCAGCTCTTTGGGGATGATTTAATTTGCCAACATCTTCTTCTAAGTGTATCTCCCTGATTCTGATTTTTTTCTTATCAATCTCCAGAAATCCTTTGACTGAAAGAGGAAAATAGAATTGAGAAATCTGATAATTTTTAGGCAAATCAGGATAAAAATAGTTTTTCCGGTCAAACCTGGCTGAATCCGGAATCTGACAGTTTAACGCCAGGCCGGTCTTAATCACTAACTCCACTGCTTTCTGATTAATTACTGGCAAAGTCCCCGGATAACCTAGGCAAATCGGACAAATATTAATATTCGGCTCTTTGGCTTCTGAGTCATTAAAACAATCACAAAACATCTTGCTTTCTGTTCTCAATTCACTGTGTATTTCTAAACCAATAACTGATTGATATTTCATAAACTTCGGATTAGATTCTTAAATAAAAAAGCCACGGTTAAGGGTCCGATTCCGCCCGGCACGGGCGCCAGCCATTTGGCTTTTTCCCGAACGCTTTTTCTGTCAATGTCCCCTGATATTTTACCATTTTTTCGGCTAATCCCGCCATCAATTAAGATTGCTCCCTGTTTAATCATTGATTCCTTTATTGCTTCGGGCTGGCCTAAAGCCGTAATAATTACATCGGCCTGGGTTATTTCTTCTTCTTCTTTTCCCAAAAGATATTCTAATTTTAATCTCTTTTGACTGAAAAAATACTTTAATTTTCGCCCAAAAATATCCGAATTAACCAAGGCAAGTATTTTCTTATCCTTAAGATTTTCTCCAGTTGATTCCAAGGCCTGCCAAATAGCCAGAATAAAAGGCGGATTAAACCGGCTTTTATCCAAAAAGCCATCAACATCTTTTTCCGGTTTGATTGCCTGAATTATTTTATCGGCTGAAAGATGTTCGGGCAAAGGCATTTGAATCAAAATTCCATTAACCTCCGGCTTGTTATTCAAAGAATCAATTAAATCCGATAATTCCTGTTCGGAAGTTTCCAAAGGCAAAAGATGTTTTTTTAATTTAATCCCGATTTTCTGGGCTGCCTCCTCTTTTTTCTGAAGATAAAGATGGGAAACTCTATCATCGCCCGCCAAAATCACCGCCAGACAAAGTTCGAGCTCTTTTTGTTCAATCTCCTTCTTTAAATCAGCTAAAATATCTTCAGCTATTTTTTTACCATTAATCAAGTTCATAATGGAAACTTTCTGGCCAAACTAACTACCCGTTTTTTAACTTCTTGCTTAATCTTCTGATTATCAAGATTCTTAATCACTTTAACAATCAAGTTTCCGACCTGTCTGATTTCTTTTTCTTTTAATCCTTTAGTGGTCAGAGCTGGCGTACCTAATCTAATGCCTGAAGTTTCCCAAGCTGAACGCTGATCAAAAGGCACTAAGTTACGGTTAATATAAATATTAACTGATTCTAGGGCTTCCTGGACTTTTTTGCCGGAAAGACCTAATTTAGTTAAATTAACCAAAATCAAATGATTGTCTGTGCCTCCGGAAACCAAATCTAAACCCTGTTCCAAAAAAACTTTAGCCAGAACTTGGGCATTTTTTAAAATTTGTTTTTGATACTGGACAAAACTTTTTGTCTGGGCCTCTTTTAAAGCAATCGCCTTGCCGGCAATTTCATTCATTAAAGGCCCGCCCTGCAAACCCGGGAAAACCGCTTTATCAATCTTTTCGGCTATTTCCTTATTATTAGTCAGAATCAAACCGCCCCGCGAACCCCTTAGGGTCTTATGAGTGGTCATGGTTACTAAATCACAAGTTGGAAAAGGGTGAGGATGCAATCCAGCTGCCACTAAGCCGGCAATATGGGCGATATCAGCCATTAAATAAGCGTTTACCTTTTTGGCGATCCGGCCAAACTTATTAAAATCAATCTGGCGGGGATAGCTGGATGCTCCGGCAATAATCAGCTTGGGCTTTTCTTTTTGGGCAATTTTTTCAATCTGACTAAAATCTATTTGTTCGGTTTTTTTATCTAATCCGTAAAAAACGCACTGATACATCTGACCGGTAAAATTAACGGGCGCGCCATGAGACAAATGACCGCCCTGGTCAATTCTCATGGCTAAAATCTTATCGCCTGGGTTTAATAAAGCGAAATAAACCGCCTGATTGGCCTGCGAACCAGAGTGCGGCTGAACATTAGCATAATTGGCTTTAAATAATTTTTTGGCCCGCTCTATGGCTAGTTTTTCAATCTGGTCAATAAAGCTCTGGCCTGAATAATATCTCTTGCCCGGATAACCTTCGGCATAACGAGACATTAGAATACTGCCCACTGCTTCCTGAACCTCTAAACTCGGGTAATTATCCGAAGCAATTAAATTAAGCCCCTGCTGATGTTGAGCGTATTCCTTGTTAATTAGCGCTTTAATTTGATTATCCTTAGTCATATTTAAATTTGTTTTTCTTTTTTCCCAGTAGTTACTCTCCCTCCCTGCCACTGGCCTTTATATAAATTAGTCTTGCCTTCAATCTGAAAAAAGACAGCATGAACTACTCGGGCGCCTAATTCTATTTCTACTTCAACTGGACCTAAATTGACAATGCCAAAATGCAATTTTCCGCAATAACCAGGCGAAACATTGCCAGTAAAAATCATCATTCCAGAACGAAAAATAGTGGTTCGAGGCCGAAAAAGTATCAAAATATCTTTTGGCGTATTAACCTTTTCAATTGTTTCCATTAAATAATATTGCGCGGGTTTAAAAACAAAACTCTGCTTTTTATTCTGGTTAAATTCGGCCAAAAGCTTCGCCTTGGGCGTTTCTCTTTCTTTAATTCCCAAAAAAGACTTCCCTGTTATTTGATAAATACTTCCTAATCTTAAATCAAAACCAGCTCCTTCTGGATTTCTTAATTCGCGCGAGCAAAGATTCTCAACTAATTTTTGGTCTTTAACTAATTGATGAAGTTTGTCTATGCCCAAAATCATAATCCAATTATAGCCGCTATTTTCTTGATTTTCAAGGAAAAAGCCTTCAAAAAATCTTGAGGGCTTCTTTTTAAAATATCTTTAGAGGAGCAAATTTTTAATCTCTTTTAAAGAAGGAAGTTGCGGACAATCAACCAAATCATCTTTTTCTTTGGCATTTACCAAAATAGTATTAATTTTTAATTCCCGAGGCACCAAATAGTCTGATGAAATCCGGTCGCCAATATAAAGGAACTGCTCTGGCTTGAATTGATAATGGGACAACCATAATTTATAGGCTTGACCGTCTGATTTAGAAAGATTTCCTAAGTTAGTTATTAGCAAAGAAAAAATGGCGGCTGGAATCTTTAAATGATTTAATTTATTAAGTGTATTCTTCCTATTAGAACCAGTGATCAAATCTATATTTTTATATCTCTTCTTAAGGGCCTTCAAAAGCTTGTTCGTCTCTGGGTTAGGATTAAGAAAGAAAGCAATATCCGTATTTTCTAAAGCCTTCTGAACAATGTCGCGCGCCCTAGGAATCCCCAAAACAATAAGTGATTGGCTACCGCTCAATCCTTTGCCTTGTTTATATAATCCATCAAATAATTTTTTAGCTTCGGCTAAACTGCATTTTTTACGCTCGGATATTTTCTGGTAGATATATCCTTGAATTGCCTTATCAATTTCCGGCGATTTAGGATACAAAGTTTGATCTAAGTCAAAACCAATTACTTTAATTGTTTTTTTATAATCTATCATAAGCCACGTAAAAAATGTTTGCCTCGCCTAAAGGATATTTGAGCGACTGGCTGTATTGAGTAGCTAAATAATTAATAATCTGCTTATCCTTTTTAATATTTTTAATTAAATGATTAACAAATACTGCATTAGCTTGGATCTTTTTGCCAAAAACATTAGCCTGAAAAAATACCAAATAATCTCCTTGGGCATCCAATTTGCCTGGTTGATATTCAGTTAAAATGGGGTTATTGTGATTGGGGCCTTTCTTGGTCAAATAATCAATCGCTCGTTCAATAATATTGACCCCTTGGAAATTTTCCAATCTATCAATTATTTTGCTCTGGGGTTTTTCCTTTTGCGTCTTAAGCTTGGTTTTGGAATAAGCTACTCCCCCCTTAGCTGGAATTGACTTAATACTGCTGCCTAATTGATAAGGCCCAGTTCTTGAATCAATTTGACCAATTGGCTTAGAGGGTTCGGATAATATCTGCTTGGTCCGTTGTTCTTCGGTTAACAATAAAATATTAGCCCGGCTGGAAAACATATACATATCCCCGATTTTTATTTTAAGCTTATTGGCCACAGAAGACAGATAAGCGTCGAATAAGCCAAAAATATTCTCTGGATAAGCATTAACTATATTCTGAATCCGGGCGATATGAAAAGAATGAAGCTTTCTATCTTTAATAAAAAAGATGTCATGGGTCAGACAAGGGTCGTGAGTATATTTTAGCTGGCCTGTTTCTAAATCAAGATAACTGCCCATATCTTTACTTGGGTCAAACCGCTGAACCACAGCTGCTTGTTTGGGACTTTTCCTTAATAATTCAATTGTCCTGTTAAGCTGGTCAAAACCAAAATACGAACGGGTCCTCTGGCCATAACCATAAGCTCCATCCTGTTTAAACATTAACAGCTGTTTTTGGTAAAGTTTTCTCATTTCTTTTGTTTTTATCTGTCCTTGCTGATAAATAGCCGGTAATTCCTTAAGAGATTGTTCGGCTTGACGATAAATTGCCAAAGTTATTCCAGTCCGAGCCAGTCCTTTGTGTTTATCACCATGTTCTTCGGTAATCCCAGCAGTATAAATATTTTTTAGAATATTTTTGTGCAAATCGAGAAAACTATCGCTTTCAATAATAAAGAAAGGTAAGTCCTTAGTATTAGTTTTAAAAAGATAAGGAAAATCCTGAATAAAAGAATAGCCTAATTTTAAAGCAATCAAAGCCCGACCAACCTGTCCGCCAATATCCATCCGATGTAAAATATCCATTGAATAATTTTGGAAGCGATTCTTTTCAGCCAGCCATTCCAGAATTCCGGATAATCCTTGGGAACTAAGCTCAAATACTTCTTGACAAGCATCAAAAGCCAGACAAATAACCGCTATCTGCTTATTTTTAAGATCAACCCGATAATAATATTCTTTATCAGGCATAAGCCTTACTTGGGATTCCAATAATATTTGTTTTTTGCCTTTGATTTCCGGAGATTTAACAAAAGACGGAAATTCAATCTCATTTTTTAACTGAGTCTCA
>JBDRKH010000009.1:0-7541 GCA_043814195.1 Patescibacteria group bacterium | reverse complement strand
AAAAAAATACTCCCACCATTTCCAATAATTAGCTGTTTTTTCTTTTGTTTGTTCCTGAAGAGTATTTTCCGGAGAGGTCTGGCTATCAGTATTTTCCAATTGTTCATCAGGCTGATCGGAAAAAATAACCACTTTTTCGCCCGGTTTTTTCAAATTAAGCTTGAGCCGAGCTTCTTTTTCCAAATAGCTTTCCTGTTTTAAATAATCCATTAAATTGGCTAATTGCTGATTATTGCCCTCAATTTTTTCAATTTCTGATTTCAAGCTGTCAATTTCCTGGGTCAATTGGTACTTACGATAACTCTCCCGACCAGCACTGACTGCTAAGACGATTAAAATCAAACAGATAATAAAAAGAAATATTTTGGAGCTGAATACTCTTTTGATTGATTTTTTTTTGAGAATCTATTTGGTTCATTTTAGTCAAAAGTGATATAATTAAAGAATGAAACCATCAATTCAGAAAAAAGCTTTCCGCCTTGTCTGGATTATCTTAGCCAGCTTAGTTGTTTTAAGCATGCTGATTTTCCTCTTGGCACCTCTAATATAGCAGAAAAATAATGCATTGTCACTTTTTCAGAACCTTGAAAAATACTTCCTGGGGAAGATTGATTTTGCCTAAGGCCTTCATTTTTTTCTTGCCTTTTTTCTGCTTTTCCAGCAATTTGCGCTTGCGGGTATAGTCTCCGCCGTATAAATAGCCGGTCACATCCTTGCGCAAAGCTTGAATATCTTCCCGGGCAATAATTTTTCCGCCAATGGCCGCCTGCAAAGAAATGGCGAACCATTGCTTGGGAATAACCTCTTTTAATTTTTTAACCATGGCCCGTCCTTCTTGGGGGGCTTTTTGTTTATCAATAATCCGGGCAAAGGCCTCGATATTTTCTCCAGCCACCAGAATATCCATTCTAACTAAATCGCCCGGCCGATAATCAATTATTTGGTAGTTCATGGAAGCATAACCAGCCGTGGCGTTTTTCAGCCGGTCGTAAAAATCAATAATAATTTCATTTAAAGGCACCTGGTATTTAAGCAAAACTCTTTCGCTGGTTAAATACCGGGTATCCTGATATTCGCTCCTTAAATTTTCCAATAGCTTCATAATCTGGCCCAAATATTGATTGGGGGTGATAATCTCTAATTCAGCCCAAGGCTCTTTAATTTGCTCAATCTGATTAGGCTCGGGCAAATCCGAAGCCGAAGCAATAATCAATTCTTTTTTATCTTTAATAATTACCCGGTAATTAACCGAGGGCGAAGTAATAATTAAGTTTAATTGGTATTCTCTTTTTAATCTCTCCAGAATTATTTCCAAATGAAGCATACCCAAAAAACCAGAGCGGAAACCCCGGCCCAATCCCTCGCAGGATTCTGGTTCATATTGCAAAGCCGCATCATTCAATTTTAATTTGGCTAACCCGTCTTTCAAAATATCGTAATCATCAGCTTCCGTGGGATAAAAACCGGCAAAAACTACTGGCTGAGGTTCCTGATAACCCCGCAAGGGCTTAACTTTTGAAGAATCAGAAAACAAGCTAATCGTATCGCCGACCCGGCACTGACTAATATCTTTTAAACCAGTGGCTAAATAGCCAATCTCGCCCGTTTTTAATACATCCTGCTTGATTAAATCCGGCTTAAGAATGCCCAATTCAATCACTTCAGTTTGCTTGCCTGAAGCAAGCATTAAAATCTTATCATGGGTTTTAACCTGGCCATCAACTATTCTCACATAAGCGACTATTCCTTTATAAGCGTCATAGCTTGAGTCAAAAATTAAAGCGCCCAAAGGAGATTCTGGATTGCCCTGGGGAGCTGGAATTTTTTGGATAATTGCTTCTAAGACCTGATTGATATTAGTGCCTTGCTTGGCTGAAATCTTGATAATTTCAGCTGGGTCAATCCCTAACAACTGGGTCATTTCTTTAATGGTTTCTTCAACCTGAGCCTGAGCTAAATCAATCTTATTAATCACCGGGATAATCTTCAATTTCTGGGCTTGGGCCAAATGGAGATTAGCCAAGGTCTGGGCCTGGACTCCCTGACTGGCATCAACCAAGAGAATCGCTCCTTCTACGGCCGCTAAGCTCCGGGAAACCTCATAAGAAAAATCAACATGGCCAGGCGTATCAATCAGATTGAGGATGTACTCGTCATTGCGAGGAGCCGAAGGTGACGCGGCAATCCCGTTCTTTTCACGAGATTGCTTCGCTTCGCTCGCAATGACAGAATATTTCATCCTGACTGGCTGAAGTTTAATGGTAATGCCTTTTTCTTTTTCCAAATCCATCATATCCAAAAACTGGGAATGCATTTTTCTTTTTTCCACGGTCTCGGTCAATTCCAAAAACCGATCGGCTAAAGTGGATTTTCCATGGTCTACGTGCGAAATTATTGAAAAGTTTCTAATGTTTTGCTGCATTTTTAAACAAAGAAGATAAAAATATTTTTAATTCGCTCAATTTCAAAAACCAGGCCAATAAAAGATAGATTAAAATACCAGCCAGACCAGCCACTAAGCCCTGAATCAGTATTCCCCAAATAGTCAAAGGAGAAAACAAACCAAGCATCAAATAAGTAATTAAAGCAGCCGCCAGGCTGGCGATTAACATTTTGCCGCCGGCTTGAAAAATATTTCTACTATCCAAAAAACCGACTTTCTTTTCTAAGGCGATAAAAAGCGTAATTAGATAAAAAAGACTGCCCAAAGAGAATCCCAAAGCCAAACCAGCTACGCCCATGGATTGAGCCAGATACCAGGCGCTAATTAAACGAATTCCTGTGGCTAATAGACCAAGCAAAAAAGGTGTTTTGGTATCTTCCCAGGCAAAAAACCCGCGCAAAAAAAGAAGAATCAGCGCTTCGGCAAAAAGCGAAAGGGAGAAATAGGCTAAGGTTTGAAAAGTTAAGAATGTATCGCGCCAATCAAATTGACCAGTACCCAAAATTACCTGAACAACTTGACTGCGCAGAATAATAAAAAGAGCGGCCGCGGGCAAAGTGAAAAAAAGAATCTGGCGAAATGTTAAAGAAAAAGTTTTAACAAAACTATTCTTATCCTGCTTTTGAGCAGTTTCTGAAAGTCTGGGAAAAGCGGCCAAGACAAAAGAAACTCCGAAAATCCCTAAAGGAAAACTCCAGATATTAAAAGCCAGATTATAGACGGCGATACTGCCCGCCGCTAACAAAGAAGCGAAAATAGTCATAACCCAAAAATTAATCTGGGAAAGAGCCAGGCTCAAAACCCGAGGGGGCATTATTTTAAGAATCCGCTGAATCCCTTTGGACTTGAAATTAAAAACTGACTGGTATTTGAATCCGCAAAGATAAGCGGCGGGAATCTGAATAAGCAAGTGGAAAAAAGCGCCTAAAACCACGCCGTAAGCCAGGCCAATCAGATCAAAATAATCAACCAGAACCAAAGCGCCGAAAATAATGCCTAAATTGTACATAATCGGAGCTAAAGAATAAATCAGAAACCGCCGGAAGCTTTGAAGAATCCCGCCAAAAACCGCGCTTAAGCCCAGGAAAAAAGGGCTTAAAAACATAATTCTGGTTAATTGAATGGTCTGATTAATTTTTTCCGAAGAAAAACCCGGCGCCACCGATTTAATCAACCAAGGGGTAAAAACAATCAAAAGAGCGCAAACTAAAATCAAGAAAACAACCATTAGATTAAGAATATTATTAGCTAAATGCCAGGCTTTAATTTTGTCTTTTTGCAGATAATTAATAAAAACCGGCATAAAACCAGCCGAAATCGCGCCGAGCACTAAAAGCGAATAAACCAAATCAGGAATCCGAAAAGCCGCGTAATAAATATCGAGCTGGTCGCCTGCCCCAAAACTGCCGGCTAAAATCCTGTCCCGAATTAAGCCTAGAACCCGAGAAATTAAAGAAGCCGCTCCTAAAATAACAGCGGCTGAAGCAATGGTTTTTGACTGACTATTAAAAAATCTATCCAGCATTTTTAAAATCCAAAGGTCAAACCAATAAATCTATCGTTAATTAAATTACCCAGATATTTTATTTCCCCAGCCGCCCGAGTTAAATCAACCGGATACTGCCAGGAAATCTGCCATTGTTCTGGATAAACTATTTTCTGGCTGAACTGGCTGCCCGAACTGCCTGATTGCTTCTGCGCCAACAAACTATAGCTATCGCTTGGTTTGGTTAAGTCAATTTTAAAAGGTAATTTATATCGATAGGTTAAAACAACTCTTTCTCCTGGACTGACATAAACCCAATTGCCGAAAACCGTCTTGTTATTTTCCTCAAAAATCTGAGTGCCGGTTTTTTTATCAGTCGCCATTCGGCTTTCAATTAAACTGACTAAGAGGTCGGTCTTAAAACCCTGTTCTTGATAATTAATGGGCGGCTGATAAATTTCCGGGGTTTGTCCTTTGGCGGAAATTAGCTGACTGCCCTTAGGCAGATAGACTCGGAGATAATTAGCATTAACCCGGTTCCACCAGTCATATTTTTCCGCTCCTCCCTGATGCTCGCGGATAATCGTTAAAGTATCAATAATTGAACCATCGGGCTGGATTTCCGCCTGATGGCTGATTGTTTCTTTAATCATTTTGTCTGTTTTATAACCGTTAATATTAGAAGAAACCACGCTTAAATAATCTTTATCAGTTTCTAAAACCTGACCAGTCCAGCCCTGTTCGGCCATTACTTCCTGCAAAGCAGGATTATTAAAATAAATGAGAATATGCTTTTCTTCCAAACAGTCAAGAATAATCTCTAAAGCTTTCTGTTTTTTATCTGAAGAAAGCTGGCTTAATTTTCCAATAAACAAAGGGGCAAAATCAGCTAGGATTTTTTTAGGTTGATTAAGTTCCTTATCATAATCTGTTTCCACTTCGTACTGGACTAGCTCAACAAAATTATCTGGAGTCAAAACTGCTTCATAGTCAGGCATTTCAATCGGACCAGTTAATTCCAAAAGCCGCTCAACCACGGTTGGCGTAAAACTAATCACTCCATCAATCGTTGGCCCGCCGGTCTTTTCATAAAACCACTCTATTTTCTGAGCTGAAGTAGGAAAATCAGCAAACCAATTAGCATCATGCATGGACCAAGCCGTGCTGATTTTTTGGATAGGCTGGGGCGGAATAATTTTTTCATGAAGCTGGCCATCAGCATTAAAAATCCCGTCAATGAACAGCTCTTTAATAATTCCCTTGTCCAGGACAAGCAAGCCGTAAGTGCCGATAAAACCGCCGGTTGCCCGAACTTCGCTGTTATTCTGGAAAATCAATAAATACTGGCGCGGATTATCATGACCTAAAACCTGAAGCAAAGCCTCTGAATATTGGACAGCCTGAACCAGCGCTTCCTGGGCTAAAGGCAGTTTTTGTTTTAAAGAACTTACTTCTTCTTGAATCTCTTTTGGCAAAGCCCCAACTTCTACCTGAGATAATTCTTGATTAGCCAGTCTAATCTTGATTAAAGCCTGATTCAAATCATCCTGGCTGGCAGCCATTAAATCAGTTAAAGTTGTCTGGCTGGCTAAATTAACCAAACCGAATAAGCTTTGATAAGAGAACAATTGAGCGGCTGAAGACAATCCTCTGCCAGCCTGAGCTAGGCTTTCGCCTACTTTAACCAAATGACTGCCCGAAGAAACAAGATTGCCGCCGGGCAGTTTTTCTAAAATACTCAAGGTTAACCGACCGAGCTTGTTAATTTCCTGATTAGCCTGATAAAAATCAGAATGAGCTGAACTAAAACTTTGTTCGGCTGACTGCCAATTAGCCTGTTCTAATGATTCGCGGGCTGACAAAAGACTTTGATAAGCTGACAAACTACTGGTTAGAACCCCATCTTTAATCTCTAAACCCTGACTTAACCAAGCCATCATTGGAATAATCAAAGCAATCAAAAAACCGGTTAAAACAAAACCGAATAATGACTGAAAATTAAATCTGCCAGAAAACCTGGCTGGGGCTGACTGAGAAACCAAAACAGGCGCCTGATATTTCTGACTGGCTACTTCGGGAAAATAGAATTCTTCTAAACCAGCTATTATTTCTGGAGAAACTTTTTCTGGCTCGCTAACTAATTGACAGTCCAAAGTCTTTTCTGCTCCTTCTATTTCTTCTAATTCAGTTAAAAGCTGCTCTTTGCTGGGCAGAATTCCCCGAACGGAATAATTTTCTTGAGATAACAAAACCTCCTGCTGAACCAGAGGCTTAATTTTCCGGCCGGACAAATTTAAAATCCTTCCTTCTTCTAATTCGGCTGGTCGGCAGTTCAAAGGCCGCTTGCTTCTTAAATCCAAAACCGTCTTAACTTGCTTAATTCTCTCCATATCCAAATCGCCTGTTTGATTAACAGGCCGCACATCAAATAAAGCTGGAAGAATATATTTAGTTCCCATTATTCAACTATAACACAAAATCTTTGATTTAAAAATCAGCTAAATAGCGTTTCAGCGTTTCTTGAGCCATTTTCTGCCAATCATATTCTTTAATCTTTTCCCGGCCAGCCGAAATTAATTCTCCTTGAAGTTGTTTATTAGTTAAAACCCGTTTAATCTTTTGCCTGATATCCTCAATATCTTCAGGGTTAAAATAAACTGCCGCTTGGCCTAAAACCTCCGGCAAACAAGAAGACCGAGCTGCGACTACCGGCAGATTATGGACCATAGCTTCTAAAGGCGGCAGGCCAAAACCTTCGCACAAAGATGGAAAAACATACAAAGAAGCGTTCTGATATAATCGAGCTAATTCCTGGTCAGTCACAAAATCAGCAAAAATAAGATTCTGGAGATGAGAAAATTGTTTTTGGAGCTGCTGATAAAAATAATCCGACTCGCCCACCAGAACCAATTGCAAATCTTTTTTCTCTTGGGATAATTTTTCAAAAGCTAAAATCAATCGCTCTAGATTTTTATGCGGATAAGCATTGCCCACATAGAGCAGATAGGGTTGGCATTTTTCAGGTTCGACCTTTCGAGCGCGACCTTTCGCTTCGCGAAATGTCGCTACTCTCAATGTCAAACCTGAATCAAGCGGCACTCCTTCATAAATCACCTCTATCTTATCCGGCTCAACTTTAAAATATTTTAAAATATCCTGCTTAGTGAAATTAGAAACCGCAATAATTTTCCGGGCTCTTTTTATGGCTGAAGAAATAACCATTTGATAGCCTAAAGCTTTTAGCCAATAACGAATGGGGCCGAAAAACGTTTTCCGCCGGGTCGGGAATCTTTTTAGAATTAAATCGTGGATAGTGATAATAAACCTGCCTGAATAAAAAAGCGGCACATTAAAATGAGGGAAATGCATTAAATCAATCTTAGCTTGCCTGATTTTAAAAGGCATTAAAATCTGCTCTTTGAGAGTGTACCAGTGGCAGTCAGCCAAAACTTTCTGAAAATTAGGATTCTGGGGCTGGTATTCTGACCAATTTTCTTTACGCAAAAAAATGATGTATTGATTATTTTCATCAATCCTCTCCAGATTCTCAATTAATTTTTGAACATAACGGCCTAAGCCCTTTTGCTTGGGCCCGTAAAACCGCGCATCAAT
>JBDRKH010000008.1:0-2408 GCA_043814195.1 Patescibacteria group bacterium | reverse complement strand
CTAAGCCTAAGCCGATTAAAATGAAAGATAAAGTCAATGGATTTTTCTTTTTTCCTGCCGGAGAAGCCTCATTTTCCCCTAAAACTTCCCCAGCTGGCGTACCTACAAGGTCCGTCCTTGTAGGCTTATCTGATAAAGTTGCTTCATTTTGACCTTCAAGGTCCGTCCTTGTAGGTGTGAGAGGAGACGGTGAAGGAGAGCGACGGGGACTTGGAGACGGCGACGGACTCGGCGACGGGCTCGGTGATGGCGAAGGGCTTGGGCTCGGCGACGGACTTGGTGATGGACTCGGCGGAGCAATGATTTTAATGATTAAGGTGTTAACGGTGTTGCCACAGGAATTTTGGCTCGAACAATACCGGAATATTTTTAATAAATAATTCCCGGTTCCTTTAAAGCCGCTGGAATCAATATCTGGCTTTATCTTTAGCTTTCCGCTATAACTGCTTTCATTGATCTCTAGCTTATAAAAATTGGTAAAATCATCACCATATTTATACCAGTTGTTGTTCCAAGTATAACCAAAATAATTACTCCTGGCTTCTTTTTGGAACACTCCCGCCAAATAATAGGTTTTCGGCGGGCTCACTTCAGTAAATGAATATAAAACTTCGATCTCTTGATCATAATTAATTTCCGATGGATTGTTTTCGATTTCGTTTAGTTTGAACCCTATTGCCGCCAGAGTGGAGGTAGCGGAAAAAATCAAAAATAAAGCGACGCTTAACATCACCAGTAAAAATTTAGCAAAAATAGGGCAGATATTTTTCATCGCTATTAAAATTATTTTACCTACAAATTCTCCAAAAACAAAACCTATATTTTCCATACGCTGTAGCGTTGCTAAAATATAGATTTGATAGTAAGTTTAATTAATGGGAAAGTTCACCGAGGAATCTCGCAAGCGGAAAATTGAAGATTTGAGCTGGGGCTTGGTTAGCCATATGAATGACTTGGTTTTGTTAAGTCTTTTTTTAGGTCTGAGTTTAGCTATGCCCTCAAAACACTCGAGTAAATTTTTTAGCCAAATTTTCAAAAAACTTCATCAATCGTTGAACCAGGATAAAATTCGCAATACTTTTTACCAGCTGAAGCAGAAAGGTTTAATTGACTATTCCAAGCGTTTATGGAATCAGCCTCAAATTACCAGACAGGGGCAAAAACGCCTTCAATCAATCTTGCCCGAATATCAGGCTGAAAGAACTTGGGATGATCGTCTTTACTTAATTAGCTATGACATTCCCGAAAACAAAAAAACCGATCGTGACAATTTACGAAAATTATTAAAAAATCTTGGCTGCGGCTTACTGCAAGAATCAGTTTGGCTGACTCCCTACAATCCCAAAACCATTCTTAAAAATTATGTCAAGAAGAATGATTTAGCCGGATTGGTTTTGGTTTCTGATTTGGGAAAAGACAGCAGCATCGGTGAAGAAGACAATCTAAGTTTGATTAATCGGGTTTATCAGCTGGACGATTTAAATCTGCGCTATCAGGAATTTATCGAACAATGGTCTCAAAAGAAACCAAGCCAGGAGATGATATCTCACTTTTTCTCGATTTTAAAAGATGATCCGCAACTGCCTTTTGAACTTTTACCGGATAACTGGTTGGGCGAAAAAGCCTGGGAATCAGTAAAATCTATATTTTCTCAAAGCGGCAGCGTTGCAAAAATATAGATTTTAGTAATAATTCACATGCAGATAATAAGTATCGACGTCACTATCATCGTGATCTAAACGGACATAAGTAAGGTTGCACCCTCCAAGATAACTTCCTTGATATAAATCTCCGTTTTTTACTGCCTTTACTGAACTAGAAGATTCGCTATTAATATCAATCCCGTTATGAAAATTATATATTTGGCTTACCCATGTGTTTTGTACTGCCCAGGTTGCTCCATATCCTTGAGAAAATCTTACCTTAGGATTAATCGGCCAAGGCCAATTACCGCCGGGATTAAACGGATCAGCAGCACTACATTCTCCCGGCCCAGAACAATTAGCATGATCAATATTATTGTTCAAATAATTAAATGGGTTTTGAGTAACACCATTAATAGTTGCCATGAAATGGATGTGCGCTCCGGATGAATTGCAACTTCCACTATATAATCCAGATTTCCATTCACTCCACTTCATGATTGAGGCAATTTCTTTACCTTCATCTACATGTCTAACTTTTGTTTCTACGCCCTTACCGGCAATAATATTTTGGATGGCGGCATATTCTGCTCTTGCTGCCGCAATTAGACTTTGATATTTAGCTTCATTGTTTTTAGTTAAATCCAATAATTCCTGCTTGCTGGATTTTTGTCTGTCTAAAGCTGTTTTCTGGGCGGCGAGCTTTTGTCTTAAAGTTTCCGCTTCAGTCTGCTTGGCTTCCTTGGCTTTTTTTTGGTCCTCATG
>JBDRKH010000007.1:0-8345 GCA_043814195.1 Patescibacteria group bacterium | reverse complement strand
CAAAAAAATCCATTTCCTGATAATGGTCCAGATAACATTGATTGTAATTAAAATGCTCGTTTAAAAACTGGGTGCATTGGCTATCCGCAGACACGGCAAAATTATTGGTATAATCAGGCAATTGGCATCTGTCTAAATCATCAATAAAATCGCGGCAGGCCTTTTTCAAATGACTGTATTCTGTTTTTTCCAGCTCCGGACAATTTTCATCCAAATCAGGGAAATATTCGGCGGCTTGGGTCAAATAGCCGGTGCATTGATTAACCCGGAAATTGACTCCATTGGCATTGCGATTTGATGAAATAATCACTTCATCCTGATAATTCAATTCAATTCTTGATTTATCATCGTTTGAAGGCGTTCTTAATCTGGCAGTTGCCCTGGATATTTTAATATCGCCTTTCTCGGTTTTAATCTTCCAGTCAGTAATATCGATTTTTTCTCTGGCATTATTCCTTAAAATCAGGTAATCGTTTTTAAAATCTTCCTGGTCTGGCTCAACTTTTCTGATTTCTACTTTTTGATAATAAGGGGAAACCCCAACCTGAAAACTGCGCTGGACTGGACTGAAGTCATAATAGCCTTCTTTGTTTTTCGCCCGAACATAGAAAGTATAAACTTCAGACTCTTGATCGGATAAATTATAGGTTTCTGTATCTCTGGATTGTCTCTGCCATCTGGTATCATAGCCCTTTAAAAAAGTTTCAAAAGTCAAATCACTATTTGAGCCCAAGGGATTGGTCCCGGAAAACTTAAATTCAAATTGGGCTGTTGCTAAAATTGTTCCTTGGGCTGGTCCGCTTAAAATGATTGTTTCCGGATAGCGATTCGGCTCATTAAAAACAAGATTGTCGCCCGACTTTATTCGTTCCAGCTCTTTATCGCTGATAAATAAAATGTATTTCCAGCCAAAATCATTGCTTTCAAAAATCCGGGGGCTGGGAATCCAGCGCTTTTTGCCTAATTCAATTAAATAAACCGCCGGACCAGAACCCTTAACCAAAGCGCCTTCCGGATAATTATTGCTTTTTCGCCAATTATCGCCCAAAGGATAATTTTCTACCGCTTCGTCAGCATAAATCTTAAGATTAGACCATTTGAAATTAAAAGCGTTAAAAGTTTCAATATCAGGAATCCAATAACGGATTCCATTTTCCAAAAGATAAACTTCGGGTCCGCTTCCCTTAATTAAATCAGCCTTAGGCAGATAGGCTTTTGCGCCAGCCCAAACTGGCTCACCTAAAAGCAAAACTATTAAAATAAAGATGATTTTTGTTTTCCACATTGTTTAGTTTTTATTATACCCTAATTTATGGTAAAATTAAAGAAATGAACAAAATTATTGCCAATATTATAGCCGCCGGCCTTTTGCTTTTAATGCTTGGTTTGGCTTTTTTCAGCATACGAGGCGATGCCAATACCATGGATGAGTTAGCTCATACGCCGGCTGGCTATTCCTACATCATTCAGAAAGATATGCGGCTTAATCCCGAACATCCGCCTTTACTTAAAGATTTGGCCGGCTTATCAGTCTGGCTGGGCTCCAAGATTACCGGAACTAAAATTAATTTTCCGGACCAGATTAAATCCTGGACCGAAGAGGTTAATGGTCAATGGGAATTTGGCCGCCAATTTCTTTTCAAAAGCGGAAATCCGGCTGATAAAATTATTCTTTGGGCCCGCCTGCCCATGCTCCTGATTATGCTTTTGCTCGGCTTTTATGTTTTTAAATGGGCTCGTGAGCTTTATGATCACAAGACTGGCTTGCTGGCTCTTTTTCTTTACGCGCTCTCGCCCACTTTTATTGCTCACGGCCGCCTAGTCACCACCGATGTGGGCGCGGCCGCCGCCTTTTTTATCGCCGCTTACTATCTAATCAAATGGCTTCAGCAATCAAATAATAGAAACCTGATTATTGCCGGTCTGGTCTTTGGCTTAGCTCTGCTGACCAAATTCTCCTTGGTTTTAATTATCCCCTATTTTATCTTCCTGGCTTTTGTCTGGGGAATCATTAACAAAAAATTATTCAAAACCATTTTCGGTCTTGCCTTAATCGGTCTGATTGCTCTGGCGCTGGTCTGGCCGGTCTATTTATACCACACCTGGAATTATCCAGCGGAAAGACAATTAGCTGATGCCCAGCACAATCTTGCCACCTATGGCAATCGCCTTCTGGCTGACCCGGTTATCTGGCTTTCCACTAAAGAAATTTTAAGGCCCTATGGCCAGTTCTTTGCCGGCTTGCTAATGGTCATTCAGCGCGCCTCGGGCGGCAATACCACTTATTTCTTAGGTGAGGTTTCCAATGCGGCCTGGCCTCATTATTTCCCGATTGTTTTCTTAATTAAAGTCCCGCTGGCTCTCTTGATTCTGATATTAATTGCCCTAATTTATTCTTTTTTCCAAATCAAAAAACAACCAAAGAAAGAATTTATTCAATGGCTTAAAAAATATTTCGCTGAATTAGCCCTTTTGATTTTCTTTGCTTTTTACTGGATAATCAGCATCAGAAGCAATCTCAATATTGGGGTCAGGCATATTTTACCGACCTTCCCTATTCTTTATGTTTTAATCAGCGGTCAAATTATTAAATGGCTTAAAATGTCCAATTTGAAATATCTGGTAATAATTATTTTGCTAATTTGGTATGCCTGGGGCACAATTAAAATCTATCCTTGTTTTCTAACCTATTTTAATGAACTGGTAGGCGGACCAAGTAATGGCTACAAATATGTAACGGATTCTAATCTGGACTGGGGCCAGGATTTAAAACGGCTGGCCCAATATCTCCAGGAAAAAAACATCCCCCAAATCTACGTTGATTATTTTGGGGGCGATGATTTGGAATACCGTTTAGGGGAAAAATATCAGCCCTGGTGGGGCAATCGCGACCCCCAAGAGCTTCCGGCTGATTCCTGGCTGGCGGTTTCGGCTACTTTTCTCCAGGGCGGCCGCGGCCTCAACACCAAAGGTTATCAGGCTAAAACCGACTTCTATAACTGGCTTAATGATTACGAGCCAGTTAAAGTAATCGGCAATTCAATCTTCATTTATAATAAACCCTTCCCTCAATCCTTAAATCAAGGTATTCCAAATCATTAACGCCTTCCTTAATCTGTTCCGCCAAAACTACCCTTAAAGCTTCTAGTTGAGAACTAACTGAATAACTTGGATTAAAATAAATCTGCCAGCCATAATTAGTGGTTGCCCGCAAATCCCCTAAAGAGATCGTTTCAAAATCAATCGCTTCCAAAATTAAACTGGAAGCGGTTTTTATTCTAGGCAAATCCTGCCTGATTGCCAGAATAAAATCAATCATCTCCGAATCCAGAACCCTATCCCTTATTTTCACCGGCGACTTATCGCTAAAAATATTAACCATCAAACTGTTTTTAATCAGGGGTGATTTTTTGAAAATAACGCCCTCCTGGTCAAAATAATAACATTGATTTATCTTTTCTGGCGTGGAAGTGCTTAATTCCTGAACCTGGCACCAAATCCCCACCTGTTTCCGTTCAAATATTTTAATCGCTAATTTATCAGGCATTTGCCGGGAAAAATCCACTTGTTTAATTTCTGAAAATTCCTCTAAAATATCTATTCTTATCTCGCTTAAAGAAACTAAAAAAATACTTTTTCTAGGAATAAATCCGGTTAATTTTAATTCTAATTTTTCTTCCGCTAATTCTTTTGCCTTTTCCTCTAAAATAGTTTCTGCTTGCTCAATATTAATCTGTTTAATCCAGAAATAAGGCGACCAAACAGCAAAGTATATGACCACGCCCAACAAACAAAAAAACAACCCTGCAAAAAATACTTTTTTGAGGGATAATCTTTTTTTTCTATTTCTCGACTGATATTGACTCTTTTTCATTTTATCCAATCTTCTCTATTCCGCCCATATACTTTTGCAAAACTTCCGGCACCTTAATGCTCCCGTCCTTTTGCTGATAATTCTCAATAATGGCAATCAAAATTCGTCCAATGGCCATAGCGGTCGCGTCATTCATATAAGCAAATTCAAGCCTGCCGTCTTTCCTTTTAATTCTGGTGTTTAACCGCCGCGCCTGATAATCAGTCATATAATCAGAGGTGTGGGTCTCCCGATAAGCATTCTGCCCCGGCATCCAGCATTCAATATCAATCTGGCGATAATCTGGTCCACCCATATCGCCCGTACAAAGAATAACTACCTGATAAGGAATCTCTAATTGCTGAACTAGATATTCCTGAATCGCGACAATTAAATCCTGTTCCGCCTGGCCGTGCTCCGACTGAATAAAAGTTTCCATTTCCGCCTTGTCAAACTGATGTCTTCTTAAAATCCCGGCTGTATCTTTGCCATAAGCGCCGGCTTCCCTTCTAAAAGCGGTTGAATAACCAAGATACCTAATAGGCAAATCTTTCTCTTTAATAATCTCGTCCATATGTAAGGGACCTAAGGTGTGTTCGGCGCTGCCGATTAACAAAGAATCATCCTGCTCTAAATAATACCGGTCTTCAATCGGGTCAAACCGGTCCATTTTTTTCATTATTTCGGCTTTAGCAATTACGGGCGGCAAAACAGGAGTAAACGGCTTATCAAAAGGGTTATTAACTTTTTTCGCCAGCTGGCTGATTATTTTCTTGTCAGTTAAAGTCTTAAAAACAAACTGGATAATGGCGAACTGCATCAGGACCGCTTCGTTGAATAAATAATTGAAGCGCGCTCCGGAAATTTTGGCTGACTTTTCCGTATCAATCAGATTAAGGGCCAGACCCAATTCCATATGGTCTTTGGGCTTAAAATCAAACTCGGTTGGCTCCTTGAATTTTCTTAAAACCTTGTTATCTGATTCATCCTTGCCCACTGGCACATCATCAGCCACTAAATTAGGTACTTTAATAACTAATTTATTTAAATTTTCTTCTATTTTTTTTAATTCCGGCTCCAATTCTTTTATCTTATTTTTAATTTCCTTGGCTTCTGTTTGTTCATCTTTACCCAGTTTATTCTGTTCAGCTTTTAGGTTTTCTGTTTCCTGCAACAATTCCCGGCGTTTTTTATCCAATTCTAAAATCTGGTCAATTTTACAATCAACCCCTCTTTTCTGACAAACTTCTTTTATTTTCTCGGGGTTCTCCCGAATAAATTTTATATCCAACATACGAATGAGTGATTAAGTGAGTAAGTGATTAAGTGGATAAGCTCAATCACTCAATCACTCAATCACTTATCTTCGGCTTCATTAATGGAAACAAAATTGATTCTCGCAAGCTGCGCGCCTCGGTTAAAAGAATCATTAATCGGTCTAGGCCTATGCCAAAACCAGCCGCTGGCGGCATACCATATTCCAATGCCTCTAAAAAATCTTCATCTAACCGCTGGGCTTCCTCATTTCCTTTTTTATGCAAAGTTTCTTGTTCTTCAAAAGCTTTTCTTTGTTCCAAAGAATTATTCTGTTCAGTAAAGGCCTTAATCAATTCTACTCCCCGGACAATCCCCTGGAGCGCTTCCCCTTTTTTACAAAGAGGAATATTAGGCAAATGTAAGACAAAAGTCGGTTTTTTTATTTTGGCAAAACTTTCTTTTTCCTCGCCCTGTTTAATAATATCTTGATATTCAGCCCTATCCCATTTCTTGGGAAAAACTTTCGGGTCAAGAGAATGCATTAATTCCTCCATAAAACTCATTAAATCCTCCCAATCCCAATAAGCCGCGTAGCATTCCAACATAGTAAAATCAGGATTATGTTCTCGGTCCATGCCTTCATTTCTAAAGCATCGACCGATTTCAAAAATTCGCTCATAACCGCCAACTAATAATCTTTTTAAATACAATTCCGGGGCAATTCTCAAATACAAATCTATATCCAAAGTATTAAGATGAGTCTTAAACGGCTTGGCGCTGGCTCCGCCGTATAATGACTGCAAAATTGGCGTCTCCACCTCAATAAATTTATGCTCCTGTAAAAATTTTCTTATTTTTTCAATAATTTCGCTCCGTTTTTTAAAAATCTCTCCTACCTGTTTATTCATGAGCAAATCCAAATATCGTTTCCGGAATCTTTCCTCTGTATCTTTTAATCCGTGCCATTTTTCCGGCAAGGGAGCCAAGCTTTTAGCCAGCATCCGATATTCCTTAACCAAAAGCGTTTTTTCGCCTTTCTGGGTTTTAAAAAGTTTTCCCCTAACCTCAATAAAATCACCGATATCAAAATTATCCTGGAAAAACTTATACTTTTCCTCGCCTACTTCGTCTTTTTTAAAATAAATCTGGATTTGGCCCGAGCTGTCCTCAATATGAGCGAAAGTTGAACCACCGTGCGCCCGAATTGTTCGCAAACGACCGACTAAAAATAGTTCTGATTTAATCAGTTTTTCAAATTGCTCCATCGTTTGAGCGCAAGTATGGGTTCGCTTGACTTTGCTGGGATAGGGATCCAGGCCCGCCTCCTCAATATTTTTTAGCTTATTAATACGAGTTTTTTTTATTTCTTCTAAAGCCACATTTACAATTTCTAATTTCTAATTTCTAATTTCTATTAAATTTCTAATGAAAATTAAGACATTGATAATTTAATGAAAATTGAAAATTGAAAATTGAAAATTATTATTTTATCCCCACTATCTTATACTTGACTTTGCCTTTAGGCGCGACTATTTCAATTATATCGCCTACTTCCTTTTCCAAAAAAGCCCGGCCCAGAGGCGATTCATTGGAAATCTTGCCTTGGCCCGGGTCAGCTTCTTGAGAGCCAACAATCATAAAAATTTGTTTGTTTTGAAAATTATTGCTAATCTGTTTTACTTCAACTGAATTACCAAGCCGAATTCTTTTTTGGCCTTTTTGCGACGGCTTAATCAGGGCTGATTCTTTAATAATTTTTTCCAATTCAAAAATCCGGCCCTCATTAAAAGACTGCTCTTCTTTGGCTGAAGTATATTCCGCATTCTCGCTTAAATCTCCCAAAGATTTGGCTTCGTCAATCCGCTGGGCAATTTCCTGCCGCTTAACAATTCTCCGTTCTTCTAATTCTTCTCTTAATTTTTTTAACCCTTCAGAACTAATATATTGCATTGCTTCTTAAAACCTGAAACTTGAAACCTGAAACATTAATTAATGAATTTATATGTTTTAAGTTTTACGTTTCAGGTTTTATGATTTATTGACTAAAGTACCATTCTAAAACTTCTTTGGCAACTGGCACGGCCGTCTGATCTCCACCGCCGCCTGCCTCAATTAAAACCACTATCACTATTTCCGGCTCCTGATAAGGCGCGTATCCGACAAACCAGGCGTGGGTCTTGTCCTGATTGCCAAACTGAGCGGTCCCGGTTTTACCGGCCGCTGTTACTGGCAAACTCGCCAAAGCCCGGGCGGAACCGGTTAAAACCGCCTGACGCATCCCTTGCTGAACTATTTTAAGATTTGACAAATCAATAAAATTCTCCCGAACTTTCTGGGGAAAAACATCTTTTATTAAATCTTTGTCCTGATCAATTATTTTATCAACTACTTGCGGCTGATACAAGGTTCCGTTATTGGCAATCGCGCTGATTGCCAAAGCCATTTGCAAAGGCGTAACCAAAATATCTCCCTGACCAATTGCCAAATGGTAAGTATCGCCCAAATACCATGGTTCGCCCTCTTTGGCTTTCGCTTTCCAGTCAGGGTCCGGAATTAAGCCAATCTGTTCATAGGGCAAATCAATTCCAGTGGTCTGGCCCAAACCAAAATCCTGCAAATATTCTTTAATTTTATTAATACCCAAGCCATCAATTTTCCCATAGCCGCCGCCAATAGTATAAAAGAAAACATTGCAAGATTCGGCAATCGCCTTAATTATATCAGTTAAACCATGGGCTTTCCAGTCTGGAAAGTGATAAATGATTTCTGGATTGTATTCATTAGCAATGGCCAGACCTCCCTGACAATCAATGGTTTGATTTGGCTTAACTGCTTTTTCCTCTAAAGCGGCGGCCGCGATTAACGGTTTAATAATTGAACCAGAAGGATATTGACCAGCCAAAGCCCGATTAAGAAAGGGTTCATTGGGGTCGTTTTTCAGAACAATTAGTTCTTCTTGAGAAATACCTTGGGCAAAAAGATTATTATCAAAACTAGGCAAGCTGACCAAAGCCCTGATTCCTCCATCTTTAGGATTAATTGCCAAAGCCGCTGCTTTGCGAGTTGATTCGCCCGAAGCTCTTAATTTTTTTAAGGCTTGGTCAAGCGATTGATAAAGTTTTTCCTGAAGACCCCGGTCTAAATGAAGCATTAAGCCCTGACCGGGCTGAGCCGGCTTAATGGCCAATAAGCGCTGGGTCTTGCCTAAAGAATCTACTTCAAATTGTTCCTGACC
>JBDRKH010000006.1:0-2940 GCA_043814195.1 Patescibacteria group bacterium | reverse complement strand
TAAAACCTTTCATTCATTCTATTCTATCAAAAAATCGCCTTAAAGGCGATTTTTTGAATTCAATCTGATTATCCTACCTATTTATCCCAATAAATGGACTAGCTTCACCCCAATAGGTTGGAACTTGACCATTCCATTTCTCAATCCAGCGCAATTCAACTACTTGAGGATTGGCTCGAAGCGCCTGAGCCTCTATTTGAATAGCTTGGGCTTTGCCTCCGGCTTCGGCAATTCTCTGTTCGGCTTCAATCCTTATTCTCTCTAAATCTCTATCGGCTTTAAGCTTTAGCTGTTCTGCCTTAACTTTAGATTCGATAGCTTCGTTAAAAGCTGATGAAAAATCAAAATCAATAATATTAAATTCATCAACGATAATGAAATTTTCTAATAATCTTTCGGCTAAATTAGCCTTAATCTGTTCTTTAACTACTTCTCTTTTAGTAATTAATTCTTCAGCAGTGAATTTAGCTGTTTCGGCCTTAACTGATTCTTGAATAGCTGGAGCAATAATTCTAGAGTTATAGTTTTTTCCGACTTCTTGCCAAACCCTATTAACTGACAACGGATCTAAATGATAGTTTAAAGCAATTTTAGAAGTAACTATCTGTAAATCCTTAGAAGAAGCGCTAGCTGGAATTTCATCCTTCTGAATTTTGACATCCATTTTAACTACTTGCTGAATGAAGGGTATTTTAACATAAAGGCCTTCATCAAAGACTCTATCTTTGACCGCTCCGAATTGAAGTAAGATTCCCCTTTCTCCGGCGCCAATAGTTCCAAAGGCACCAAAAACGAGTATTAGAATAATTAGGGTGTAAAGTACTCTCGAAACAATTTTCTTTTTGTCAATATTCCTTATTCTCTCATTTATTTCTACAATTTTATCTGGATTCATATTTTTTATTCTTATTAACCCTCCTCCGACCTTTGCTTTCTTTAATCATATCTTCTTAAATATCTCTGGTCAACTGATTTATTCCCCACAGAGTTTGGTTGGCAATAGCTATTATTATAAATAATATTTTAACAACTCTCCCCATATATCTATTTCCCTAAATCAGCTTTTGCCTCTTCTTCCATCTTATCTAACCTGGTGTAATAGTCAGCAAACTCATTTAAATGAGCTAAGGCAATTTTACCAGTCATTATTTCATCGTCATTTGTAACATTAGTTTCTGGATTAATTAAACCATGTTCTAACTCGACATCAAGCCCCATCCTAAACTGTTCTATATCAAATTTATCCCAATTAATTCCTAATTGTTCACCAATTCTTTTAGCATCTTCTATTGTAAATTTATTTGTCATATTTTTTCCTTAAATTAATTATTAAAACTATCTTGATTATGTCTTCATTATAGCTCCTCAACTCTTTTAAAGGCAAGAAAAAGGCTGTCTTGCAAATGATTTTAAATCCTTAAAAACCTTAATTCCTTTTTAATTTCTGAATAATTAGGCATAGTTTGAGCAACTAGGTTCCAGAATCTTGGAGAATGATTTAATTCTTTTAAATGGCATAGTTCGTGGATAATAATGTAATTGGCTAAATGTTGAGGTAACATTAATATTCTATAGTTAAAATTAAGATTTCCTTTTGTAGAACAACTCCCCCATCTGGTTCTTTGATTCCTAATACTAACTCGATTAAACCCGAATCCATAGATTCTACTGTAATATTCCAACCTTTCGGAAATAAAAGTCCGGGCTTCTTCCTTATGTTTTAAATAACCAACTCTAGATATTCTTCTCATATTTTTATTCTACCAAAAAACCATCCACCTGTCAGGAGAGACAAGCTTAATTGGCGATTAAAAAAAGAAAGGGCAAGACGTCAATCGCCTTGCCCTTATTTTGTTCGCTTAATTTGAGAAAAACACTTGTACGGCTGTTTTAATCCCCGAAGGCGCCTTATCATTAATGCCGTTAACAATCCGCTCCCTGTTCTTTTCGCAGACCCCTTGATCGGTCGAAAAACCGATCACCTGGATGTCAATCTCTAGTGGCATGGTGTTGAGGTCGCCAATGTTGGCCTCTTCAAGATGGACTTTGATATTACGCTGAAGAGACTCTCTTCTTACTCCCTCTGAAATAATCAATGGTAGTTTGTTGGAAAAATGTCTTATCTCTTCGTCTCTTCTCGTTATTCTCGTTATTTTTCTTCTAACCCTTACAAGGCAGTGCATAATATCCTCCCTTTTTCCCCTTATTGGTTATATTGTACGATCCAGAACTAAAACAAGCATGCTATAAAAACATGCCTGTGTCAATGTTCTACCAAAAAACCAACTTCTCCAGCCAAAGACACTAATTCTATGGTCTTGATTTTATCTCTTGCTAAATTTTTCAGGATTCTTAATCTTCTGTATTCGCATCAGTTCTTCATTAATGGATTCTGCAATTTTGTGGAGCTTAAGATCTACCCCTTCCGCCTCTGCTAATTGAATTAAGGCACGGATGTCTTTTGGCAGGCATTTGCCACCATAGCCCCGATAACCTCTGTGGAATATATTAAGATGTGTCCGGCCAATTCTTTTGTCAGCGGCAGCAGCCTCCACCATTCTATCATAATCCAGGCCTAATTTCTGACATAGGTCATACATTTGATTGGCAAAACTGACTTTTACGGCAAACCATGTATTACCAAAATATTTGACCAATTCGGCTTCAGTCGCAGGCAAAACCCTTTCAAAAGAAGCCAAAGGGAGCAACTGCATAACATCACCCGCTACAGTTTGACTTTTCTTGGTATAGCCCACAATTTGACGATCGGGATAACGCATATCCTGATCTGCCGTAACCTCAGTCAAAAACTCCGGATTCATTAAAAGCTTAAATTGAGGATATTTTTGCTGAAGCTTTTCAGTCGTTCCCGGAACTACCGTAGATTTAATAACTACTACTTTCTCCCCTCGAAGCATATCAAGGGTCTCTTCTACATAA
>JBDRKH010000005.1:0-6469 GCA_043814195.1 Patescibacteria group bacterium | reverse complement strand
GGCTATTAAAATTTTTTAATAGCCAAATAAAAAAGGGGCGTTATGAGCCCAAATATCTAATGATGTTAATGGAGCTAACGCCCCTTGGCCTTTCTTGACTTGTCCCGCAAGCGGGGCGGCCCATTGAACCTTTTTATATAGCGGTTCTTTGGAGCACTAAAGCGAAGAAAGGAGAAAGAGTCTCCCTGACCAGTTATGCCCAATTAAGGGCTGTTATATAAAAGAACTGATCTTGAGATTAATATAACCAGTTTCAAGGAGCTATTAGAATAATAGCATTTTTGGTATTTTACGTCAAATGGTCCTATCCACATCTTCTCCACAGGTAGCCCGCTTTCAATTTATTTGATAGCTAAATCGATAGCTTCTTTTAAATAATCAAGATCATTAGTCACCATAAAATAATCATTTACCTTGGTGTAATAAAGAGAAGTTGGACCTTGGTCTAAATTTTGAATTTTAGTTATCTGAATTTGCCGGTAATTTTCGTTAGTGATATTAAAATTTTGTTTGACGGCGCGTTCAGTTTTACTCTTGGCTTCATTAAATTGATCACCGCTGACCTTAATTGAAGCAAAGACCATCCAATTAAGATGTTGGCCACTGGCCGGCAGTAAAACGAGAGCGGCTTGGTCTTGGAAAAGGCTTAAAATTGTTTCGGCCGATTCAATCTTAGCTTTGGCCAGCAAGTCCTTAACTTCACTCTCGGTCCAATTAAAAAGTGATAAATTATAGCCCTGTTCCTTAAGCGACTTGAACAGGCTGCTTATTTGAGAGTGATTAAAATAAGAAGTGGCAATCAGACCGCTGGGGAAAAGCTTAAGGTAGGGAGAACTTGGCTGTTTAAAGTAAATGGCAGTGATAATCAGCGCTTCTGTTGTTATCAAAACTAAGAGGAACCAGATATATTTTTTAAGCGGATTTTTTGGCGGCTTATTACCCGATTGGCTATTCAAATTCAAAAGGTTAGGTGATTCAGAGCTAGATTCATTAGCTCTCGGTCTATTAATTTTGATATTAGTGGGTAGCATATGGCTAATTAAGTTGTTGCATTTTTAAATTAAATTCTTTCATTAGTCTATCACTTTTTGATTGAGGATGGAACATCAGGCAATCGTTGCTGATAAAGACTTGGTCTAGGCCGGCTTGCTCATTTTGTCTTTTTTTATTGATGCGTCTGATTTGCCATTGGCCGGTAATTTTCTCTAGCCAGTCTCCTGTCTTTCCAGCCAGCAACCACTCAAAAATTTGGCGGAGCAGGCTAAAAAATACGGATGGTTGTATTTTTTTGGCATTAATATTATTTGGCCAGGGATAATTTTTTAAAAAATCAGAGAGCCATCTATTAGCCTGAAGGAAATTTAGATAAATTCCTTTTTCAATTTCGAGAATAGGTGTTAGCCGGTCATATTCTTGCGCCGAGTGAAAATTGTGTGGTTTGATTTGTTCGGTAATCTCCAAGTTTCCTCCCGTCAAATAGCAATTCAAGCAAATTCTATCGCGCGTTAACTGTCCGTGGCGGCGCTTACGCATTATTCCAATTAGTTCGGTGAGCAGCAGCCGGCCAAGCCAAAGGCGATTTTTTTTAAGGATTATGAGTAAATCAAAATCACTTTGTTCTTTGGCGTTGTAAGCAGTAAGTGATCCGGTTACGGCCGCTAATTTCAAGAAGGGCGCTAGCGCCAAGAAGCGGCCAAGTTTTTTCAGTTTTTTCCATTTAAGCTGGGCAATTTTTAATCGGAGAGACCGGAGCTTGGCGATCTCTTCTTTGTTTTTTAAAAAATAAAGACCGTTTTTCCCGGTCATTTTGGTTTTCAGAGAAGAAGAATTTTTAAGAGTTTTTCTGAGTTGAGCGAAAGAAAGTGTTGGGGCTTCTTGTTGCTCGTCACTTTTTGATTGATATTTATATATTTCAAGAGCGGTTAAGGGCCGATCAAGCAGATCATAATAAACTAAGGGTGCGATTATTGATTTTTCTTGAGCAATCATTAGAAGTTTTCTCCTGTTTCTATGGTGGTTATCAGTCGATCAATAACAGCCAGCATGCTTTCTTTTGAGGTGGCAAAAATTAACTTACCATCAGCTATCGCATAATCAATAGAAATATCGGACATTGGTAAATTCAAATAGCGGATGTTGGTATTTTTATAAGAAACCGGTGAGAAAGCCTGGATTTGAGGAATAACGAAATCTTTTTTTAATAATAAAGAAGCGAACTCTTTCGGCAAAAGGGTTTCCAGATCTTTTAGGCTATTAATCAGCTGGCCCTCTATTGATTGAGCTGAGATTGAGCCGGTTTGTTTTTTAAGGTTAATAATTAAGCCGAGCCGGCCTTCATTTGTGCTGCTGGCAGCGGTAAAAGGCGAAGATGAATCAGCCGAAGAGCCATTTTGACTGTAGCTAAATAAGGAGAAGTTGGTTATATCTAGAAGCTCTTCAATGGTTTTTGGTTCGGTGCAATTTTCTGTTATTTGATCACAGCCTTGAGTTGGCATGCTAAAAATTTCCAAGTTCAGATTTTGGGCAATTTCTTTTAGGGACAGAAATTTGTTCGTATTGTCTTTAATGGCCAGAGCGGTAAAAATTCCAATCGGCTCTTCCGTTTTTGCGAGAACCAACAGGCTTTCTTTCAGGCTTGGCCCCTCGTTTTCCAGTTTGATTATTTTTTGTTTATCGACAGCAAATAATGGCTCGGGTGCCGGCCGAGAAGGGGTTGGCGTGATGCTAGTGATTGGTGTTTTTGAAGGCGAAGCAACAATTGGAGAATCAGTATCTCTGTTGGCAAACCACACGCCAAAACTGACTAAAATAATTACCAAAACAAAAGAGGCGCCAATAAACAAAAGGCGTTTGTTTTTTAGGAAGCTGGGGCCGGATTCTTCGGCTTCTGATTCAGAAGGGACATCTGAAATGAGCTCAGTGAGAAGCGGGGAAATAGTTTTTGAGGATGAAGAGAGGGTCTCTTTGGGATTCTCTTGGGGCAAGGCCTGAGCAGCAAGATCTTTGATATTTTTTGACGAATCAGGCAGGGTGGGCAGATTTGGTGGCGGAGAAGCGGTTATTTTTTGAGTGGCAATTGGCGGTATAGAAGAGGGCAAGGAAGCGACTATTTTTTTAAGATTTTCTTCATCTTTTACCTGAGTCGCTTCTTTAATCTGATTAATTTGTTTTTTGCGGAGGCCGCGGTTGGCTTTTTTAATAAGTTGATTAACTTTTAGTTTTAGAAACCAAGAAGCAGATTCATTGGCTAATATTTTTTGCGCCAGCTCAATGACGTTTTCATAGGCGCCCGCTTCATAGTCGATTTGAGCTTTCTCCAGATTCTGATTGGATTCTTCTCGAAGTTTTTTGACCGCTTCTCTTTTTTCTGTTTCCTCGACTGATCCTAACTCTTTGGCTGTTTTTTCGGCTAATTCTTTAGCTATTTCTTCTTCTTCTCTTCTTTTTTTCTCTTCTTCCCTGGTTGTTTGTTGGGCGATTCTTTGTTCTTCTTTAGCTTTTTGTTTTTCTTCTTTTGTTTCAGTTTCTTTTTTAATTGTTGTCTCCCCGGTTGTTTTTTTGGGTGTCTTTTCAGCGACAATCGCTTCAATTGTTTTCGTCAACTCATCTTTGGTTTCTTTCTTTGGTTTTACTGCTGGAGGAATTGGGACAACTATTTTGGCCCTTTCAGTTTTTACTGGTGGAGCGGGAGGAGTTGTCGGTTGCGGAGAAGTTTTTACTGGGGAAGCCAAATAAGCCGGTGGCAATGGGACCGGGATAATAGTTGGCCTTGGTGCGATAGTTGATTTAACCGGCGGAGCAATCATTTCTTGCTTCTTTTTAACCGTTTCTAAATCTTCCAACATGGTCCGGACGGCCATGCGGTAAAGCAAAGAAGAGTCGCTCTGACTTTTTTGAGTTTGCGTAGTTGTTTCTGTGTCGGCGGCAGCGGCCGGCCGATTTTGTCTGATATCCATATTCCCCCCGCTATTTATAGTATTCTAAGTGAAAGGGATAAATTAGGACGGTTGATTATTTTCTTTGATATCTTTCATTGTCAGATTTATCCGGCCCATCTCGTCAATATTTTTTACTTTTACAGTCACTCTATCCCCTATTTTTACTATATCATCAACTCGGTTAACACGAAAGGGTGCAAGTTCTGAGATATGCACAAGTCCGTCTTGTCCCGGCAGGATTTCGACAAAAGCGCCAAAATTTATTATTCGGGTCACTTGGCCGGTATATATTTCGCCAATAGCCACTTCGTGGGTTATTTCTTTTACCCAGGTCAAGGCTTTCTGGGCCGAGGCTTCATCGCTTGAGGTGATAAAAATTAAGCCTGAATCGTCGATGTCTATTTTTACACCGGTTTCAGCGGTGATAGCGTTAATGACCTTGCCGCCCGGTCCGATAACTTCTCTAATTTTGTCCGGATTAATTTGCAGAGTAAGAATTCTCGGCGCAAAGGGAGACATCTGGTGGCGAGGCGAGCTGATGGCAGAATTTAGCGCTTCAAGAATATGGAGCCTGGCTTGTTTAGCTTGCGCGAAAGTGTCTTTTAGGATTTGCAGAGTAACCCCTTCTACCTTAACGTCCATCTGCAAACCGCAAATTCCATCAGCCGTGCCGGCTACTTTGCAATCCATGTCGCCGTGATGGTCTTCTGGCCCCTGAATATCAGTCAACACCTTGTATTTTTTGCCATCAGCGTCAATCATTAGCCCCATGGCAATGCCAGCCGCGGCTGCTTTGATTGGCACGCCGGCGTCCATCAAGGCCATTGAAGACCCGCAAACCGAAGCCATCGAAGAAGATCCGTTAGAAGAAAGAATTTCCGAGACAACGCGGATTGTATAAGGAAAATCTTTTTCCTCCGGAATAAGCATGGCCAAAGTTCGCTCGGCCAAAGCGCCGTGTCCAATTTCTCGCCGGCCGGGACCGCGGAAGCCGCCAGTTTCGCCAACGGAAAATGGCGGAAAATTATAGTGATGGATAAAACGTTTTTCGTATTCTTCTTCTATCCCATCAATTATTTGTTTTTCACCGGGCGAACCGAGGGTAACGGTTGACAGAGCTTGAGTATTGCCGCGATTAAATAGGGCTGAACCGTGAGTTCGGGCCAAAACGCCGACCCGACAACTTAGATTCCTAACCTCATCAAGTTTCCGTTCGTCCGGCCGGCGATCATTAGCCAAAATATTTTTATGGACCATATCATTGATCGCCTCTTCAAAACACGAGAGGGCTAACATAATTTTATTTTCCTGATCTTCACTTTCGCTTTCCTTGATAAAATTTATTAAATCATGTTGTAGTTCTCCAAGATGATTGAGCCGCGTATGCCTCTCTTTTAATTTTAAGTAGATAGCGGCGTCTAATTTATCGCTCAAAAAAGCGGTTACTTTTTCCTTGAGGGCTGGGTCAATCTCTTTGATCTCCAGCTCTCTTTTTTGAGGTTTAAGTTCGGCAATAATTTCTTGCTGAAAAGCAATTATTTCTTGATAAGCTTTTTGGCTAAAATCAATTGCTTGGGCCATTCGCTCTTCCGGTATCTGTTGGGCGTCCCCCTCCAGCATGTTTATTTTTTCCGCGGTGCCGGCAACAATTAAATCAAGATTGCTTTGGCTGCGTTCTTTATAAACTGGGTTAATAATAAAATTATTATCAACTTGGCCAACGCGAACGCCGGCGACCGGCCCATCCCAGGGAATATCAGAGAGAGATAAGGCCAATGAAGCTCCGAGAATACCGAGGACATCAGGGTCATTTTCCCGGTCAAAAGATAAAACAGTAATAACGACTTGAATTTCGTTTCTGATATTCTGATTAAAACGCGGCCGGATGACGCGGTCAATTAACCGGCCGCTTAAAACAGCGCTATCTTGCGCCCGGCCTTCCCGCTTCATAAAGCGGCTGCCTTTTATTTTCCCGGCCGCATAAAGTTTTTCTTCGTATTCAACGCTTAGAGGCAGATAGTCGCACCTTTCTTTGGCCTTATGGCTGATAACAGCCGTGGCTAAAATAGTTGATTCGCCAAAATGCACCAGCACTGATCCATTGGCCTGAGGCGCCAGTTCGCCAACCTCAACGCTGAGCGTTCTTCCGCCAAATTGGCGGGAAAAAGTTTTTTTCTCCATTTTTTTTGAAGAGAGACCGTCCGGAAGGAGAAATCTAACAAAAGAGCGAAAAGAGAGAAAGATGCAAATAGGATTAATTTGGGTCTTTTTCTCTTCTTCTCTTTTTAGTTTTATCCTAAGCGGGCCGAGCCGCTCTTTCAGTTATTAAATTAAATATTTTTTTTGATTTTGACCCAAGTCAATGAAATCATCAGCTGCTTCTTTCAATATTCCCGAAGTGCTGCGGCCAAAACCGATGACCTCTACCTGACAGCCGAAATTCACTTTCAAAAATTCAACAAGAGGCACAAAGTCCCCGTCTCCGGTCACTAGGACTATGGCATCAAGCTTTGGCCCCATTTTTATCGCAT
>JBDRKH010000004.1:0-23028 GCA_043814195.1 Patescibacteria group bacterium | reverse complement strand
TAACCCCCTGTCTCGTTTTTTGAGACAGGGGTTTTTATTTTCTCAAAACTTTTGTTATAATATAAATAATACGAATCCAGTTCTGCCGGCGTCCGCCGGATTAAGGCGGTTTTGAAATAGATATAAGCCTTGACAAACTATTTTGATAAGTTAAACTTAAGTTAAACTAAAGTTTAACCTAAAAATATGGAAAATATCGTCACTCTTAAAAATTTGAGAGAGCATATACAAAAATATGCCCAAAAAGTCCAAAAGGGAGATTCTTTTATTGTCTTTAAAAAATCTAAACCCTTATTTAAAATTACCCCAATTAATGATGGGCGTTGGGAGGAAGTGATAGATTTTACCAAAATCAAAAAACAAGGGGTTGATATTAAAGAGTTATTAAAACGCCTATAATCTTTTCTATGGATAGGATTAAAAAAGCGTTAAATAAGTTAAGCCTGAAAGAAAAACAAAAGGTAAAGAGGATTTTGTTTCAGATAGATAAAGGTGATTTTCAGGGTTTAAACACAAAAAAACTAAAAGGAAAAGATAATATTTTTCGCGTTCGCAAGGGTAGTATCCGTATTATTTTTCATAAAATAGATAATTCTGTTAGGGTTTTAACCATAGAACGAAGAACAAGTAAAACCTATAAAAAAAGATAGCTACTAAATGTGGTCTTTTCCCCGTGGTTTTGTTTGCTCGTTTGGGGGAATTGTTGTAAAATATGAATAATGGGAAGATTGGGGAACTTTCTTAAAATCAGAGGCCGGGGTAAAGCTAAAAAAAAGCATTTACTGGTTTTAGACATTGGCACGGAATTTGTTAAAGCTTTAATTCTTAAATTAGAAGAGAAGGTTTCTGATGATAAAGAGGTAAAGCAGCAAGGAATAATAATCGGGGTAGGCCGGCAAAGGCAAATGCCCGACCATATGTTGGCCGGGGCGGTTACTGATATTGAAGGAGTAAGTTTAACTTGCCAGGCAGCGATTAATCAGGCGATTCGCCAAGTAAGAGCTAAGCCGTCCCGGGCGGTCATTGGCATTTCCGGAGAGTTTATTAAAGGAGCCAGCACTAATTTTGTTTATCAGCGGGAAAATCCAGCCGAAGCAATCGGCTTGGCTGAACTGCAGAATATTATTCAGAAGATTCAATGGCGCGCCTTTGACCGAATGAGGCGGCAGCTGGCTTACGAGACTTGCCGGTCAGAAATAGAAATCAAGCCGATTAACGCTTTATTAACTGAAATTAAGATTGATAGTTATCAAGTAACCAATCCTTTGGGTTTTCAAGGCAAAGAGATTTTTTTAAGTATTTTTACGGTTTACGCGCCCTTGGTTCATTTGCGGGCAATTGAGGCAATTGCCGCTCAACTAAATTTAGAATTGCTTTCAATTGTGGCTGAACCTTATGCCTTAACCAGAACTTCCTGTTTTAACCCGACGGCCGGCGCGATTTTTATTGATATTGGCGGCGGAACCACCGATATTGCTTTGATCCGACAAAATAAAGTCGAAGGAATTAAAAGTTTTGGTTTGGCCGGCCAGACTTTTACTAGGCGTTTGGGCAAGATGTTTGAGCTTGATTTGGTGGAAGCGGAAAGAATTAAAATGAGATACGCTCATAAACGATTAAGTCAGAATGTTCAGCGGAAAATCAGAGGGGTTTTAAAAAACGATTTAGGTATTTGGTTGAATGGGGTAGAATTGGTTTTAGAAGAGTTTAATCAAGCTGAATATTTTCCGCCCCAGATTTTTCTCTGCGGGGGCGGCAGTTTATTGCCCGAAATCAAAAGTATTTTGAAGAAAGAAGAAATTCGCCAGCATTGGTTAGGCAAATTTCCCTTCAGTCAGGCGCCTCAAGTAAATTTTATTCAGTCTAAGCAGATTAATAATATTGTAGACCAGACTAATAGCCTGGGAGGCCCGGAGTTTATTACTCCGATGGCTTTGGCTAGTTTGAGTTTGGAAATAGTCGGTAATGAAAAAAAAGTTTTGCCGCCGGTTTTGCGCCGGGTGATGAGGATAATGAGATAATCTCATAAAACTTGAAACATGAGACTTGAAACATTTCACGATAAATTGAAAAAAAAGATGGATGAATATGTTCAATAGAATTATCTGAAGAGGTAGGAACAATGCTCTGGGGAATTATTAAAAATATTAAATAATGTTTTAAGTTTTAGGTTTTATGTTTTATGAAATATATTTATCTTGAGCCAAATGAAGAAATCGTTTCAGTGATTGACCGATTAATTCAGGTTCAAACTAAACAGATTAATTTGATTATTCCAACCGGCGCCCAGATTTGGCAAAGCTCAATTAATTTAAAATTACTCAAGCGGGAAGCTGATCTTTTAAATAAACAGCTGACTTTGATTGTGGCCGATGATTTAGGCGCAGAAATAGCAGAGAAAATTGGTTTTCTGGTTAGGAAGGAAAGGGATTTGCCGGTGGAATTAATTCAGGAAGAAAGTCAGCCTGCAGATGAAGAAATAACAAAACCATCAGAGTTAGAAGAACCAGAAGTGGAATTGGCCAGCATTCCCAAGAGTTCAAAAGAAAATATGATCGATCTTTTGGTTGAGGAATTGGAATCAGACGAAGGCAGGCCTCGAAAAACTTCGCCTTTCTTGTCTTGGAAAAAGAAGCCGAAAAAAGAAGTTTCTTTAGCGGCTCAAAAAGGAGTTTCGCCCAAGAAAATGATAGATATTGTTAATCCTCAAGCAGGGCCTCAACCTAGATTTTTCCGTCGGAAAAAAACGCCTATTCAATCATTCCAATCCGGTCCTTTGATTGAGGAAAAATCTTTTACTAAAACTATTGTCCGGCCAATTACCACCAAATGGTCTAAATTATTAGTAGTTTTTGTTGCGGCGGCCATAGTGATTACTGGAATAATTGCTTATTTAGTTTTACCAACCACTGAAGTAATTATTTCGCCTAAAAAAGAAAAAGTAGGTTTTGATTTAGAGGTGGTCGGCTCCAAAGGAACAACTCAAGTAAATCAAAGCTTAAATGAAATTCCTTTACAGGAAATAGAAGTTAGAAAAACCAAAAGCCAGACTTTTAAGGCGACCGGAGAAAAAGAAATTAGCGAAAAAGCCAGCGGCAATATCACGATTTACAATGAGTATAGTTCCAGCCCTCAGACTTTAGTGGCCACTACTCGATTTGAATCATCGGATGGCAAGGTTTTCAGAATTCCTAATGGTATTACCGTGCCCGGGGCGGAAATAGAAGAAGGTAAAATTATTGCCAGCACAATTAAAGTAAAAGTGGTGGCTGACCAGCCCGGTCCGGATTACAATATTGGTCCTTCAGAATTTACTATCCCTGGATTTAAGGGCACGGCTAAATTCGCCGCTTTTTACGCCAAATCAGATGAGGCAATGTCGGGCGGGGCGATTGGCAAAGTAAAAGTGGTTTTGGATGAAGATTTGGAAAAAGCAGAAGAATCTTTGACTAGCAGTTTAAAAGACGAAGTTGGCCGGACGCTTGATGAACAGATTCCTGAAGATTGGCAAATAGTTAAAAATGGCAGAAAGGAGGAAACAGTTAAGATTTCTTCTAATGTTGATTCGGGCGACCAGACAGAGCAGTTTCTTTCGGAAATAGATTACAGCATTAAAGCCCTGCTTTTTAAAGAAGAAGATTTGAAAACTTTAGTTGATTTAAATTTAAAAGCCCAAATTCCAGAAGATAGAGAACCGCTTAAAGCCAGTCAGCAAATTATTTATTCTGACCCAATTATAGATTGGTCTAAAAAGCAAGTTTCTTTTTCTTTAGAGGTTGAAGAAGAAGTGGCTCGCAAAATAGATATCGAGTCTCTTAAGGAAGAGTTAGCTGGCATGAATGAGGTTGAGGTGAGAAAATACCTAGCTAATCAGCCGGAAATTGAAAGAGCCAGAGTAAGCTTTTGGCCTTTTTGGGTTAAAAAAATACCTAGCCAGACTAAGAAAATACAAATCACGATTGAAAATTAATATTGACTATTTTTGACTTATCATTTAATATACCAAGGTGCCACAAAATAAAGAAAAAATAATCACCCAAGAAGGGGTGGTAGTTGAAGCTTTGCCCAGTCTTGCTTTTAAAGTAAAGTTAGACGATGGCAGGGAGATTTTGGCTCGTCTTTCAGGCCGTATGCGCCTGAATTTTATTAGGGTATTAATCGGAGATAGAGTCAGAATAGAAATGAGCCCTTATGATCAGACTAAAGGAAGGATTGTTTATCGGGGAAAGTAATATGAAAGTAAAAACCTCTGTTAAAAAAATTTGCGCTTACTGTAAAATAGTCCGACGGAAAAGTCGGGTCTATGTTATTTGTAAAAAGAATCCCAGGCACAAACAGAGGCAAGGATAAGTCATAAAACCTGGAACATAAAACCTGAAACATAATATTTAATGTTTTAAGTTTTAAGTTTCAAGTTTCAAGATTGTGGCTAGAATTGCTGGAGTCAGTATTCCAGAAAACAAAAGAATAGAAATTGCTTTGACCTATGTTTTTGGCATAGGCCGGGTTTTGAGTCAGAGGATTTTAGCCAAAGCCAAAGTGGATCATAATTTAAGAACTAATAAATTATCTAATCAGGAACTTAATCGGCTAAGGGAAATTGTTGAGAAGGAATATAAAGTAGAGGGCGAATTAAGACGGGAAAAAATGATGAATATCAAAAGATTAAAAGATATCGGCTGTTATCGGGGGATTCGTCATATTAAGGGTTTGCCGGTCAGGGGACAGCGAACTAAAACTAACAATCGGACAGTCCGAGGTAATGTTCGTCGGACTATGGGCAGCGGTCGGAAAAAAGCAGCCGATAAAACCTAAATTATAAAACCTGAAACATAAAACCTGAAACATATTTTATTAATGTTTCATGTTTCAAGTTTCAAGTTCCAAGTTTTGTGGGTAAGAAACGAGTCATTAAACAAACTGAAGAAGCGCTTTTAAAAGAAAGCGAAAAAACAGAAGAAAAAGCGGTCAAAGCAGGCCGGTCAAAAAAGAAAAAGTCTAAACTTGATCATCTTGAGCGTGCTTACCTTTATATCCAATCAACCTATAATAATACTTTAATCACTTTGGTTGATTTGAACGGCAGCGTCGTGGCTTGGGCGAGCGCCGGTTCGGTTGGTTTTAGAGGACCTAAAAAAGCAACTCCTTTTGCCGCTTCCCGGGTAGTTGATACTTTATTGGGAAAAGTAGCTGGTTTAGGGCTTAGAGAGATATCGATTTTTGTTAAAGGAGTAGGCAGCGGTCGGGATGCGGCGATTCGGGCTTTAGCTAATCATGGTTTGGAAATTAGTTTAATTAAGGATGTTACGCCCGTGCCTCATAATGGCTGTCGTCCGCGCAAGCCAAGGAGAGTCTAAGTCATAAAACCTGAAACCTAAAACCTGAAACATATTTTATTAATGTTTCATGTTTCAAGTTTCAAGTTACAAGTTTGTGATTGCTGACGCTAAATGTAAAAAATGCAGACGAGCCGGTCAAAAGCTCTTTCTCAAAGGAGAGCGTTGTTTTAGTCAAAAATGCGCTATGATTCGGAGACCTTATCCGCCTGGCGTCCATGGAAAAAGCCAGCGAAGGAGAATTTCCGAATATGGCCGGCAATTAGCTGAAAAACAGAAAGTTCGTCGGGTTTACGGAATTTCCGAAGGACAGTTTAAGAAATATTTCAAAGAGATTGTTAAACAAAAAGGCGATAAAGGAGAACTTTTAGCTCAAAAACTAGAAACTCGTTTAGATAATGTGGTTTTTCGTTTAGGCTGGACCAGTTCTCGGACTTTAGCCAGGCAAATAGTCAGTCACGGACATATTTTAGTTAATGGCCGGAAAATAGACATTCCTTCTTATCAAGTTAGGAAAAATGATTCAGTCGAGCTTAAAGCCAAGAGCAAAAAATCAGCCCTTTTTCATAATTTAAAAACCATTCTTAAAAAACATGAGTTGCCGGTTTGGCTTTCTTTGGATAAGCAAAAATTAAAAGCAGAGATTAAAGGCGAGCCGACCTCAGAGGATATGGGCAGAATCGGTGAATTAAATATGATTATTGAATACTATAGTCGTTAAATCATAAAACCTGAATCATAAAACCTGAAACATAATATTTAATGTTTCAAGTTTCAAGTTTCAAGTTTCAAGATCTCCATGATTACTCTTCCAAACAAACCAAAAATTATTGAAGAAAAAGGCAATCGAGCTGTTTTTGAGGTTGAAGCTTGCTATCCGGGCTACGGGGTTACTTTGGGCAATGCCATGCGTCGGGTGCTTTTATCATCTTTGCCCGGCGCGGCTATTGTCGGGGTAAAGATTAAGGGAGTTCAGCATGAATTCTCTACCATTCCTCATGTGGCTGAAGATGTAGTTCAAATTATTCTTAATCTAAAACAGATAAGATTTAAGTTGCATACCGATCAGCCAGCCAAAGTCAGCCTTAAAGTCAAAGGCGAAAAACAGGTTAAGGCGGGCGATATTAAAACAGGCAGCGAAGTAGAAGTGATTAATAAGGATGCCTATGTCGCTACTTTGACTGATAGGAAAGCTGAATTAGAAATGGAAATGGAAATAGAGGCTGGTTTGGGCTATTTGCCGATTGAAGCGAGAAAAAAAGGCAAGATTGAAATTGGTAAAATTGCCCTGGATGCTATTTTCAGCCCGGTTAAAAAAGTTACCTATTCAATTGAAAATATGCGAGTCGGAGAAAAAACTGATTATAACCGAATTCGTTTTAATATTGAAACTGATGGAACAATCAGCCCTAAACAAGCTTTTTTGAAAGCAGCCCAAACTTTGGTTGACCATTATCAGGTTTTCGCTTTTCTGGGCGAAGAGAAAAAGAAAAAGGAGAAAGCTAAGGCTGTTAAGGTTAAAGAAGCTAAAAAACCGGCAAAGAAAGAAGAATCAGCTGTTAATAAAACTAAATTAGAAGACTTAAAGATTTCCGTTAGAACGGCTAGCGCTTTGACTGGAGCCGGTATTAAGACGATAGCTGGTTTAGTCGGAAAAGAAGAAGCTGATTTAAGAAAGATTGAAGGTTTGGGTGATAAAGGCATTTTAGAAATTAAGCGAGCTTTGGGGAAATTAGGATTGATTTTAAAATAACATGAAGCATGCTAAGAAAGGCAGAAAATTTGGTCGGAAGAGGGATGAGCGGCGGGCTCTCTTAAAAATCCTGGCCGCTAATTTGATTTTAAAAGGAAAAATCAAAACAACCGAAGCCAAGGCCAAAGAATTACGCCCTTTTGTGGAAAAATTAATTACCAAAAGCAAAACTAATAATCTGGCCAACAATAGATATTTAGCTAGATATTTGCCAACTAAGGCAAGAAAGAAAATAGTAAAGGAAATTGGGCCTCTTTATCAGGCAAGAGCCGGCGGTTATACTCGGATTATCAAATTAGAGCCGCGTCAGACCGATGGCGCTAAAATGGCAATAATTGAATTGGTAAAATAATATGACAGCTCACAAAATTGATGCCAACAACAAGATTCTGGGCAGGCTGGCGGTAGGGGCAGCTAATTTACTGCGCGGCAAAAACAAGACTGATTTTGTCCCTTATCTGGACAAAGGCGATGAGGTAGTTATTGTTAATACTGATAAAATCAAAGTAACTGGTCGGAAAATAAAAGATAAAATCTATTATCATCATTCTGGTTATCCGGGCGGACTTAAGCAGATTACTTTAGGGGAAGCGCTCAAAAAAGATTCCCGGGAAGTAATCAGGAAAGCAGTTTATGGGATGCTGCCTAAAAACAAATTAAGAGACAAAATGATTAAAAGGCTTAAATTATTTAAGGGCGAACAAACAAAATAATGGCAACTATTAAAAAGAAAATTGCTAAAACTAAAAAAGAGACTAAAAAGACGACCAAAAAAGAAGTTAAGAAAAAAACTGTTAAAAAGGCTGCGGGAAAGAAAAAGACAAGGCAATACTATGAGGCAGTTGGCCGTCGGAAAAGAGCCACTGCCCGAGTTCGGCTTTTCACTTGCCGGCCTTTTGAAGATGAACAAGGCAAGATTTTAATTAATGATAAGAAATATACTGACTTTTTCACAACTTTGGATTTTCAGCAAACCGTGGCCGCGCCTTTGAAGAAAATGAAATCAATCAACCGCTTCGAAGCGAGTATTAAAGTTAGGGGCGGCGGTTTACGGGGTCAGGCTGAAGCAATCAGACATGGTTTGTCTCGGGCTTTGGTTAAATTCAATCCTGATTTTTCTAAGAAACTCAAGCGAGCTGGTTTTTTGACCCGCGATCCCAGGAAAGTAGAACGGAAAAAGCCCGGTCTAAGAAAGGCCCGACGAGCCCCCCAATGGAAGAAGAGATAATTTTTTATTCCAAAGAAACGCCGAGCAGTTGATTGTCTTTAATTAAATAGATTTTTTTGTCTTTAGGACTATAGCTGATTTCCTGGAAATCTGATTTTAGGAAATCAACGGCATTTCTTTGGTCCCGGTCATCCAGTTCAATGATTTTAATATCCTGACCTATTTTTAAAATAATATGCTGGTTGGTTTGGCCATACCAGATGGCTGTTTCTATCGGTTGGCTGATGCGGGTGATTAGTTCTTTATTACCTGCGTTTTTAGTTGGTTGTTCCGGCGTGCCTGCCAAATAATAGACCCAGAGTTCATTGGGTGTATAATACAATAGCTTTTTATTGTCATCGGAAAATTGAAAGCCCTGAATATTTTTTCCGATTAATTCAAATTCTCTGGTTATCCAGTTAAGCAGAAAAAATTGTCTATCTTGAGTCAAGAGAACCACCTGGTCATTAAGCGAATTAAAAACCTGATATTCCTGATTTTGGGTTAAGGGAATAAAAGTAATTTGTTCCTGAAAAGAATTATTTTGGTCAGTTTTATAAAGAATATTACTGGGTTTTTGAATATAAAAAACATTGGTTGGCTTGACTAAGCCCAGAAATTTTTCTAAAGAAAAATCAGCTGCTAAATTTTGCTCAACTACCTGGATTTTTGGATTAAGCGGGATTAAAAGGATATTTCTGGCTTCAGTGACTAATTTGGATTCAACTTTTAAGTTCTTCTGCCAGGGGTAATACCCGTCTTTAACTAGTTTAATTTGGTATTCTTTAGGCGCTAGCCGTTTGATAAAAGCCGGGCTTTTTTGTTTAGGTTTGTCGTTAAGATATATCTGGGCGTCTTTGGGAATTGATTTAAGATAAAGACCGCCGGTCAAAACTATTCTTTTGTTTTCCCAATCAAAAGAATAACCCCAGGCATAGCAGAGAATAGCTGGAGCGAAAATAATAAAAACAAAAAAAGCGGTCAGCATGATTACTCTCCGTGTTCTTTTGGTCATACTCTTGTTAGAATCATAACCATTCTTTGACTGCTTGTCAAAAACAGGGGATTAGAGTAGGATAAAAGCAAGATGGAGCGATTTGTAATTAAAGGAGGAAAACCATTAAAGGGAACGATTAAAGTCAATGGGGCTAAGAATGCGGCGCTTAAGCTTTTGGCGGCTTGTCTTTTGACTGATAAAAAATGGACTGTATCTAATGTGCCTGAAATTGAGGATATTTTTCGAATAATTGAATTACTTGAGGGAGTAGGCGTAAAAGTTGATAACCCTCAAAAGGGAGTTTATCAAGTTCGGGCTGACAAAATTAAAACCGCTATTTTAAATCCTGAAATTGCCGGCAAATTAAAAGGCTCTATTTTAATGGCTGGTTCTTTGCTGGCTCGGACTGGCCAGGCGCATTTTTGCCGGCCGGGCGGCTGCGTGATTGGCCAGCGACCCCGCGATATTTTTATTGATGGATTTAAGGCTTTTGGCGCAGAAATAAAGGAAAATAAGCAGGGTTATCATTTAAAGGCTAAAAAACTTAAAGGAACTAAATTTGTTTTTCCTTTAATTAGCGTGACCGGCACCGAAAGCATGATTTTAACCGCGGTTTTGGCTAAGGGGAAAACAAGATTAATTAATGCGGCTTGCGAACCAGAGATTGTTAGTCTGGCTGATTTTTTAAATAAATGCGGGGCTAAGATTAAAGGGGCTGGCACGCCTTTTATTGAAATTGAAGGAGTTGGTTCTTTAGGGGGAGGTGAATGCTGGATAATTCCCGACCGGATTGAGGCAGGCAGTTTTGTTATTTTGGGCGCAGCCAGTCAAAGTCCGATTAAGATAGCGGGCTTAGACCCTGGTCATTTGGAAGTGCTTTGGTTTGTTTTAGAAAGAGCCGGGGTTAATCTGGAAATCGGCAAAGATTATGTTAAAATTAAGCCGGGATTCAAATTAAAAGCGGTTAATCTGCGAACCCATGAATATCCTGGTTTTGTTACTGATTTGCAGGCTCCTTTTACGGTTTTAATGACTCAAGCCCAGGGTCAATCCCTGATTCATGAGACGATTTTTGAAGGGCGCTTGTTTTATACGGATATCCTTAATCAAATGGGCGCCCAGATTATTATGGCTGACCCCCATCGGGTTATTGTTCAGGGGCCGACTAAATTATTTGGCCGGAATTTGGTTAGTCCGGATATCCGGGCCGGGATTGCTTTGGTGATTGCGGCTTTAATCGCCAAAGGCGAATCAGTCATCGAAAATATTTATCAGATTGACCGGGGCTATGAACGAATTGAGGAAAGGTTATTAAGAATCGGAGCCGATATTAAACGCATATGTTTGTAAAAAAAGTTGGAATTGACTTGGGCACAGCCAATACCTTGGTTTATCTTCCCAAAAAAGGCGTAGTGGTCAATGAGCCGACCGTGGTGGCGGTTTCTGTTGAAGATAACCGAATTTTAGCCGTGGGTAATCAGGCTAAGGAAATGCTCGGCCGGGCGCCGGAAATTATTACGGTTTACCGGCCGATGAAAGACGGAGTGATTGCCGATTACCGGATTACTGAAGCCATGCTCCGTTATTTTCTGGGCAAGGTTTTAGGCGGCTGGCGAATTTTCCGGCCTGATGTCATGGTTTCGGTGCCGGCTGGAGTCACTTCTACGGAAAGAAGAGCCGTGATTGAAGCAACTATTAAAGCGGGAGCCAAGAATGCCTATGTGGTCAAAGAGCCGGTTTTGGCGGCGATCGGGGCCGGTTTGCCGATTAACGAGCCAATTGGCCAAATGATTATTGATATTGGCGGCGGAACTTCAGAAATGGCCATTATTTCTTTAGGAGGAGTAGTGGCTTGTTCTTCAGTCAGAGTGGCAGGGGACAAAATTGATCAGGCAATCAGCGAACATATCCGCAAAAAACATAATTTGGCGATTGGCGACCGAACGGCCGAGAAAATCAAAATTAGAATCGGCAGCGCTTTACCTCAAGAAGAAGAACCAGCTTTGAAAATTCAAGGCAGGGATTTGGTGGGCGGCTTACCTAAAACCATTGAAGTCAGAGGCAATGAAATTACTGATGCGATCGCTGACCAGCTAAGAGATATTATTAACGCGATTAAAAGCGTGCTTCAGGGCACGCCGCCGGAATTGATAGCTGATATTATGGATCATGGTATGGTTTTAAGCGGGGGAGGGGCTTTATTGAGGAATCTGGATAAATTAATTACTGAAGCAACCGGAGTTAATTGCCGGATTGCCAAGGAACCAATGCTCTGCGTAGCTAAGGGAGCCGGTTTAGCTTTAGAACATTTGGAAGTTTATAAACGGAGTATTATGAGCAAGAAATAACAAAAAGGAAGTATGTTTATAGGAATTAATGCCTCGGCGGCTTTTATTCAACCTCGAACTGGAGTAGAGGAATATACATATCAATTAATTAGGCATTTGGCGATGCTGGAACAGAACAAAGAGCATCGTTTTGTTTTATATACCCCCAATAACAATTTTCAATTACCAATTTTCAATTTTCAAAAAAGCAATTTTCAAATTAAACAACTAAAATGGGGATTGCCGATGTGGACGCAAGTGCGGCTGGCTGGAGAGATGATTCTTGGCAAGCCGGATGTTCTCTTTATCCCAGTTCATGTTTTACCCCTGATTCATCCTCAAAATTCAGTCGTGACCATTCATGGTTTAGAATATGAATATTATCCAGAGACCTATCCTTTAAAACATTTAAAATATCTGCGCTGGAGCACTAAATATGCTTTGAAAAAAGCCCGGAAAATTATTGCCGTCTCGGAAAATACCAAGAAAGATTTGATTGAATTATATGGCGGCAACCCGGAAAAAATAGAAGTGGTTTATCATGGAGTAGAAAATAAATTTTCAATTCTCAATTCTCAATTTTCATTAAATTCTCAATTTTCAATTTCCAAACCATATATTCTTTATCTTGGCCGCATTGAATCAAAAAAAAATATTGCAGGGATTTTGGAAGCGTATAAGATTTTAAAGAAAAAATATCAGGTTCCTCATAAGCTGATTTTGGCCGGTTCACCCGGTTTTGATTATGATGTTTTAAAATTTAAAATTAGAAATCTATTAGAAATTAAAAATTTAAAATTAGAAATTATTGAGACTGGATATGTCAGCGAACAAGAAAAATGGCAACTGTTAAAAAATGCCGATCTGTTTATTTTTCCCAGTTTTTATGAGGGTTTTGGCCTGCCGATTTTGGAAGCTCAAGCCGCTGGCTGCCCGGTGATTGCGGCTAATGTTTCTTCAATGCCCGAAGTGGCTGGTCAAGGGGCGATTCTAATTGACCCGGAAAACATTGAGCAAATCTGCCAGATGATGTATAAAATAATAGAGGACAGGAAATTAAGAACGCGGCTAATCAAGCAGGGATGCGAAAATGTTAAAAGATTTTCCTGGCGAAAGTGCGCCCAAGAGACTTTGAAAATATTAACTGATTTATGAAAGTTGCTTTAGTTCATGATTATCTAATTCGTTTTGGGGGGGCCGAGAGGGTCTTTTTAAGTTTGAGGAAGATTTTTCCCAAAGCTGAAGTTTTTACCTTGCTTTATGACCAGAAAAAAATGGGACATTATTTTCCCGATGTTAAGATTAACACCTCTTTTTTACAGAAATTTCCTAAATTTTGGCGCCAGCGCCAGAAATATTTACTGCCTTTTATTCCTGTGGCTTCGGAGACTTTTGATTTGCGCGATTTTGATTTAATTATTTCTTCCTCCAATAGTTTTATTAAAGGGATTATTACCCGGCCCCAGACAATTCATATTTGTTATTGCCACAGCCCGATGCGTTTTGGCTGGGACGCTTACGCTTCTTATCTTAAAGAACAGAAAAAAGGCGTTTTAACCAATGCGGCTATTAGGATAATAATGCACTATATTCGGCTTTGGGATAAATCAGCCGCCAGCCGGGTAGATTATTTTATCGCTAATTCTAAGACCACGGCGGCCAGGATTAAAAAGTTTTATGGTCGGGAAGCTAGGGTGATTTACCCGCCGGTAGATAATACCGAGGTCGAATTTCAAGGTACGGCATCGAGAACGCGTCCCTTTGCGAAGCAAAGGGCGCATTCGAAAGGCCGTACCTTAAACTATTTCCTAATCATCTCGCAATTAACTCCTTACAAACGGATTGATTTGGCGATTGACGCTTTTAATAAATTAGAACTGCCTTTGAAGATTATCGGCCAGGGGCCGGATGAAAAACGTTTGCGGAAAATGGCTAATCAGAATATCGAGTTTTTAGGCTGGCAGCCGGATGAAATCGCCCGGCAATATTTAACTGATTGTCTGGCTTTTGTTTTTCCGGGCGAAGATGATTTTGGCATTGCGCCGGTTGAGGCGATGAGTTTTGGCAAGCCGGTTTTGGCTTATGGCAAAGGCGGGGCAACCGAAACAGTTCTGGAGGGGATTACCGGCGAATTTTTTGACGATCCGGTCCCGGAATCTTTGGCTGACGGAGTGCGCCGGATTTTATTTAATTTGAATAATTACAGCCCCTTAGTAATTAAAAAACGAGCGGAAAAATTTTCGGCTGAAAGATTTGAAACCGCCATCAAAGAATTTATTATCCAGGCAGTTGAGCAAAAAAGAGTTTAAAAGAAAGGTTATATATTTTAAGGTGTGTCCTTGATTAATGTTTTTGTTAATTATTCGTGGTTTGTCTCTATTTTTATTTGACTTATCTTTGGTTTCGTTTTAATATAATTTATTCTCAATAATTTAAGAATAAAGGCACATTTACAATAGAATATTTGAAAGGAGAAAACGATGGACAATTTTGCAATTCAAGGACGAAACAGGCTTCAGGGCGAAATTGAGATTTTAGGCGTCAAAAATGGCATCCTGCCATTAATCGCCGCTTCTCTTTTAGCTGCAAAAGGAAAGACCGTTGTCACTAACGTTCCCGATTTCAGGGATGTTGCGACACTCTCCCAAATTTTGCGCCAAATGGGAGCGGTCGTGAATTATGACCGCAATAGTCGAGTAATTGAAATCAACTGCGAATCAATTAATAGTTTTACCGCTCCTTATGATCTGGTAAAACAGATGAGGGCATCCTTTCTGGTCGTCGGACCACTTCTTGCTCGTTTTAAGCGAGCGGAAATTTCACTTCCCGGTGGATGTGCTATCGGCACTCGTAGTGTCAATATGCACATCGATGCACTTAAAGTCCTTGGTGCAGAAATCACCCAAAACGAAGGACTGATTACTGCCAAGACAAATGGGCTAAAGGGGTCGACTTTTTATTTTGATTTTCCAACCCATACTGGGACGGAAAATATCATGACAGCGGCCTGTTTAGCGGAAGGAACAACTACATTAATCAATGCCGCTTGCGAACCAGAAGTGATTGATCTCGCTTGTTTCCTAAATAAGATGGGAGCAAGGATCAGTGGAGCGGGAACGCCCGTGATCACGATTGATGGTTGCAAGCAATTGTCGGCAGTAGAACATAAAGCCATGCCTTCTCGCATTGAAACAGCTTTCTTTCTCAGTGCCGCAGCAATCACTAAAGGTGAGTTGGTCATTAAGAACGCCATCCTATCAAATCTTGGCATTGTCGTCGACAAAATGCGCCAGATGGGAGTGGAAATTGTAGATTTAGGAGATAACCGGGTTTTAGCTCGGGCAACCAAGAGACTTCGGGCGGTTAATATCATCACATGGCCATTTCCAGGCTTTCCAACCGACTCCCAGCCTCAGATGATGGCGTTGATAAGCGTGGCCGAAGGTACTGGAATTGTGAAAGAGACGGTCTTTGAAAATCGTTTTATCCACGTCCAGGAATTCAACCGGCTTGGCGCAAACATTAGAGTCCATCTTGATGAGGCTGTTATCACTGGCGCAACTTCACTGAAGGGTGCACCAGTTATGGCGAGCGATCTACAGGCTGGTGCTGGTTTGATTTTGGTCGCTTTGGCCGCAGAAGGACAATCGGTCATCGACCGAGTATATCATATTGATCGCGGATATGAAAGAATCGAGGAAAGACTCACCAGCGTAGGTGCGTCGATTGTCAGATTTAATCCTGTCAGAAAGGAGGTGGAACAAAATGAATGAGCTAGACGCCTTATTGGTTTTGCCCCCGATGTATCAATCGGGTCGTATCCCAGATTACAACCCTAAAGAACCAATGGGACTAATGTATATTGAAGCAACTCTAAGATATAGAGGATATTCAACAGAAATTCTCGATGCCGATATCTTAGCCCTATCTATCGAGGAAACGGTCGCCGAAATTATGAAGCGACCAGCCAAAGTCATTGGCTTCTCTGTTATGCAGAGGGCACTTCCATCAGTAAAATTGCTGACGGAAAAACTTAGAAGTAAAGGCGTAACTGCTCATATCTGTTGCGGAGGGTTTACTGCCACATTAAGCGCTAAGCACATCCTTGAGCGAATACCGGCGATTGACTCTATCGTTTTGGGCGAGGGAGAAATCACTTTTTTCAATCTTGTTCAAGCAATCAAGGAGTCAGCAGACTGGGATCATTTCCCCGGCATCGCTTTCATACAAAACGGTAAAATTATCATCAATCAACCCGCAACCAAAGTCGACATTGATACTTTACCATGGCCGAGTCGTGATCTTCTTCTGGTTTGTTTTGAAAAAACCAATTATGCCACCATACTGGCCAGTAGAGGTTGTTACGGAGTATGTACATTTTGTAGTAATCAAGCTTTTGAAAGAATCTCTATTGGTTCAAATTGGCGAGGAAGGAATCCGGCTGACGTGGTCGATGAAATAGAGAAACTGAAAGGGACATACGGAGTAAAGGTATTTAAGTTCAACGATCCGAATCTGTTCGGTCCGGGGCCAAACGGACGTAAGCACATGGTCGATATCTGTAATGAGATAATCGTCAGAAAACTCGGCGAGTTACATCTCATGGGCTTTTGTCGCTCAAATGATATTGATTTGGATATGGCTCGGCTGATGAGGCAAGCCGGCTTCGAACGGATTCTTATCGGCATTGAAAGCGCCAATCCCGCAGTGTTAAGATTGTTTCGAAAAGGCGAATCTTCGCAGACAATTTGCCAGTCAGTTGAAATACTGCGACGGGTTGGTATTGATATTGTGCCGGGCTTTATGATCTTTAACCCTTACACTACTATCGAGACGCTTGAAGTCGATCTTGATTTTTTAGAGACCTACGAATTCATGCCAACCCTTTCAAAACCTCTAAGAATCTTTGACGGAACGCCTCTACAAGAAATCATGGCATCTGAGAATCGGCTCGTATGGCGTAGTCCTCTTGAAGGTTACCACGAATACCTCGTTGATTCTGTTATCGCGTCTATCTATATGGCGCTCAAAACCATATCGGTAGAATGGATTGACCTTCTTCATAAATCCTATCAGGAGGAAATATGGAACATCAAAAAAGCTCCGGCTTTCAATCAGCGGATGAATTTCGACACTTTGAACGAACTGGTCTTTGTCTTGGAGAAAGAAACTCTGAGGTCATTGCTCTCGTGGGTGAAAATAGGGTTTAGTTATCAAGATGTCATATCTCAGATTACTCGCCTCAAAAATCAGCTAGTCAAAGCCGAACAGCATATAGTTTCGGTTAGCGGTTTAGCTGAGCCGACTTTGAATGTCCAAAGTTTCTTTGTGACCGACTTGGCCGGAAGGATTCATTCTATTTTGGTCAATAAGGTCTTCCGCACTTTTCCGGAACAATACCGATGGAAGAACGATTAACTCACGGGCTTTTTAGATTATAGAATTAATTTGAAAAGCCCCTTTTTATTTGTTATATTTAAACTAAGATGTAACATAGTAGATTTATGGACTCAAAAGAAATCAAAAAAATAAGCGATTACATTTTTTTAGAATCCAATCCTCAAAAAGCGGATTTAGTATTGCTATTTGGCACGCGTCACCAGGAAGCAATCAACAAAGTTTATGAGCTATACCAAATCGGTTTAGTATCCAAGATTTTAGTCAGTGGCGGGCAAAACCGTGTTACTGGCGAGAACGAAGCCTTAGAAATGAGCAAAAAATTAATTAAGTTAGGTGTAAACCAAGATGGTATAATTTTAGAAGATCAATCAACTAATTCTTTAGAAAATATTTTATTTTCAAAACAGATCATTGAAGAAAAATTTGGTTTTAACAATATTAAGAAAATTATTGCTGTCGTTAAACATTATCACTCTAGGCGAGCCTTGATGACAATGAAAAAACATTTCCCTAAAAGCATTGAATTAATACCAGTCACCTACGAAATTTATGGATTTACAAAAGATAACTGGTTTGAAAATGAAGTCGGTAAAGAAAAAGTGATGAGTGAATGGAATAAAATTCCAATATATTTAGAAAAAGGCGATATTGAGGAATTATGAATTTTTAAGCCACCTGCCATCCATAAATAGACTTTTTGCTTAGTCGAATTTGTGTCCTTGATTGCCTTTAGAAGAATATGATAAAATATTAATATGATTATTGGGCATCAGCGGATTTTAGAATTTTTAAACAAAAGTATTAAAAATCAGCGTTTGGCGCACGCCTATTTATTCACTGGACCGGCTCATTTGGGCAAACGAGCTGTGGCTTTTGAGTTTATTAGAATGCTGGTTGGTCAGGAAATTGATAAAGCAATCCATCCGGATATTTTAATAATTGAGCCGGAAATAGTTGAAAAAGATGGCAAGGAAAAAGAACTGGAAATTGGTATTGCTCAAGCCAGAAAAATCCAGCATCAGATGAGTTTATTTCCCTATCAGGCAGATTACAAAATTGCTTTGATTGACGGGGCGGAAAAAATGACCAGCGAAGCCGGTAATTGTCTTTTAAAAACCTTGGAAGAGCCCAGCGGGCAGGCAATTCTGATTTTGATTGCCGCTCATTATCAGAGATTATTGCCGACCATTGTTTCCCGTTGTCAATTGGTTAATTTTTTGCCGGTAGCTGAGGAAGAGATAGAGCTGTCATTGCGAGGCCGCAGGCCGAAGCAATCCCGAACAATAAACCACGGGATTGCCGCGTCGTCCCGACATAAAGTCGGGACTCCTCGCAATGACAATCTGGATAAGATAATCCGTTTAGCTAATGGCCGGCCCGGCTTAGCCATTCAGTATTTAGAAAATCCGGAGCTTTTAGAGGAGGAGAATAAGAATATTGTTCAATTGGAAAAATTATTAAGAGCTGGTTTAAATGAACGCTATCAGTATGTTGAGCAAATGGCCAAAAATGCGCCTCTGGCTCGGCAGATTCTTAATTATTGGCTGCTTTGGTTCCGGGACTTGCTCTTATTATCAGTCGGTTGTTCTGATTTAATTATCCATTCGGGAATTTCCCAATATCAAAGAGTTTATTCTTTGCCTAAATTAAAAAATATTATCCAAACAATTAAAAAAACAAATTGGCTTTTGGCTAACTCGAGCATTAATGCTCGGTTGGCTTTAGAAGTTTTAATGTTAGAAATATGAGAAAATCATTTTTAGTTATTATCCCGGTTTTTGTTTTTTTGGCCGCTTCGCCTTTTCAATGCAGTGAGATTTCCAGTGATGGGGGGATTTTCAAATCTTTGGACCAAGGCGAAAATTGGCAGCAATTGACAATTAATGACCAGGTTTCTCTGGCTAGTTTGGATATTTCAACCATTGAAGTTAATCCTAATGATTCTAATGTTCTTTATGCCGGGACCAGAAATGACGGACTTTATAAAAGTTGTTGTCAGGGCGAACATTGGTATCGTCTAGAGGATAAAAATAGGGCGCTTTCAAATAAGGCTAATATTTATGATATCGCCATTGACCCCAAAGACCCGAACCGAATCTATCTAGGTACTTATCAAGATAAGAAAGGACGGGTTTTTAGAAGTCAGGATGGAGGAGAATCCTGGGAAGAGGTTTATCTGGTTTCTGAAGAAAAATACGCAGTTTTTGCCGTAGAAGTGGATAATTACGATTCTTCAATTGTCTATATTGGCACAGCCCAGGGCGGTTTTCTTAGAAGCGCTGATTATGGCAAATCTTGGGAAATAAAAAAGTGGTTTGATGATGTGGTTTCCGATATTGTGATTAATCCTAAAAATACCAGGGAGGTTTATGTAAGTACTTTCCAAGAAGGGATTTACAAAACAACCGACAAAGGCGATACCTGGCAATCGTTTGAGGATGTCCTGAAAGATTTTAGGCAAGCCAGAAGAGTGGAAAATCTGCTGATTGATTCCCAAAGACCGAATATTGTTTATGCTGGTTCAGAATATGGACTTTTGGCTACTAAGAATGGCGGACAGACTTGGCAGGAAGTGGCGATTGTTATGCCGCCAGAGTCAAAGCCGGTTTTAAGTTTGGCCATTGAATCAGAGAATACTGATAATTTATATTACGGAGCAGGTTCAATTTTATATCGCAGTTTAGACCAAGGCAAAACATGGACCGTTCATGAATTGAACAGCCAGAGAAATGTCAAAACAATTGCGATTGACCCGAAAAATCCTGAAGTAATATATGTTGGTATGCAGGAGGAAGAATGATATGTACAAAGAAATCATCAATAAAATTAAGCCTAGTTTAGACAAGACCATTGGTTATCTAAAAAGCGAACTAGCTGGACTGCAAGCTGGACGAGCCACCCCAAGTTTATTGGAGGATTTAGAAGTGGAAGCTTATCAGCAGAAAATAACCTTAAAACAATTGGCGGCGATTCAGACTCCGGAGCCACGCCTAATTGTGATTAGACCCTGGGACAAGACTATTGTTAAAAATATTGAATCAGCTCTTCGCAAATCAAATCTGGGCATTAGCCCGGTAGCGGAAGGGGATTTTATCCGTTTAAATATTCCGCCCTTAAGCGAAGAAAGGCGCAAAGAATTAGTCAAAATTGTTCAGGAAAAGGTGGAAGAATGCCGGATTAGCGTGCGGCGGCAAAGAGAAGAAGTTTGGCGTCAGATTCAGGATATGGAACAAGCCGGAGATTTGCGCGAAGACGATAAATTTCGCGCTAAAGATGAATTGCAAAAAGTGATTGATGAGTATAATGAAAAAATAGAGGGAATAAAGAAGAAGAAAGAGGCGGAAATCATGACGGTTTAGACAAAGGTACGACTATGTTTTTAACGATTGTTGTTTTTATTATCATTCTTGGTCTGATTATTTTTGTCCACGAGCTGGGCCATTTCGTGATGGCCAAGCGGGCGGGAATTAAGATAGAAGAATTCGGTTTTGGTTATCCGCCTCGGTTATTTGGTATTAAAAGAGGCGAGACCATTTATTCATTGAACCTTTTGCCCATCGGCGGCTTTGTTAAAATTCACGGAGAAGACGGAAAGAAAAAAGACGACCAGGATAAAGCCCGAGCTTTTTATAGTAAATCAATTGGCGCGCGAGCCAAGATTTTAGTAGCCGGCGTGACTATGAATTTAATTCTGGCTGCTTTTTTATTGGCTGTTGGTTTTATGATCGGCTTGCCTAGTATTATTGATGATCAGGAATCCGGTATTTTAAAAGACCCCAGAGTTCAGATTACTCAAGTGGATTTTGATACGCCGGCCGCCCAAACTGGCATTAAAACCGGCGATACCATCAAAGAATTAAGATTTGGCCAGCAGGTTTTAGTGGTTAATAAGGTGGAGCAGGTTCAGAATTTTATTAATCAATATCAAGGCGGGGAAATCACCGTTATTATTGAACGAGGCGACCAGATTTTAGAGAAAAAAGCTGTTCCTCGGACTAGCTATCCGGATAATCAGGGGCCTTTGGGAATCGGTTTGGCTCGGACCGCCACCGTAGCTTATCCCTGGTATCAGGCAATTGCCAAGGGAGTTGTTAGTACAGTTAATTTAACCCTGGCGATTATTGTCGCTTTTGCCGGAATTATTTGGCAGTTGATTACTATGGGTCAGGCGCCGATTCAGATTGCCGGGCCAGTTGGTATTTTTGATTTGGCTGGCCAGGCGACCCGGCTTGGTTTTATCTATATTCTTCAATTTACCGCTATTTTGAATATTAATTTAGCCATTCTTAATGTCTTGCCTTTTCCGGCTTTGGATGGCGGACGCCTGCTTTTTCTGGGGATTGAAAAAATCAAAGGCTCGCCGGTTAGTCAGAAAATTGAAGGCTTTGCCCATACAGCCGGCTTTATTATTTTGATTTTATTAATGATTGCCGTAACCTGGCGCGACATTGTCCGAGTGTTTTAGTTTTTACCGACTTGTGTTAGGATTTAATTTAGTATGCGTCAATCTCAACTTTTTACCAAAACTATTAAGCAGGCGCCTAAGGATGAAACCAGCTTTAATGCTCAAGCTTTAATTAGAGCTGGTTTTATTGATAAATTGAGCGCTGGGGTCTATACTTTTCTGCCTTTGGGCTTAAGGGTTCATAATAAGATTTGCCAGATTGTTCGAGAAGAAATGAATCTGATTGGCGGACAGGAAATTTTAATGCCGGCTTTGACTCCCAAGGAAGTCTGGCAGACAACTGACCGCTGGGATAATTTTGACGCTTTATTTAGATTAAAAGGAGCTGATAAAAAAGAATACGCTCTGGGCGCCACTCATGAGGAAATAGTTTCTCCTTTAGTTAAGAAATTTGTTTTTTCCTATAAAGAACTGCCTATTTATATTTATCAGATCCAGACCAAATTCCGCAACGAATTAAGAGCCAAGGCCGGCTTGATTCGTGGCCGGGAATTTTCCATGAAAGATTTGTATTCTTTTCATACCAGCCAGGAAGATTTAGATGAATATTACGAAAAAGCTAAAGAAGCCTATTTTAAGATTTTTAAGCGCTGCGGCTTGGGCGAAATAACTTATCTGACTTTTGCCGCGGGCGGAGCTTTTTCCAAATATTCCCATGAGTTCCAGACTTTGACCGAGCGGGGCGAAGATACGATTTATATTTGCCAAAATTGCCGCGTGGCGATTAATCAGGAAATAATTAAAGAACAAAGAACCTGCCCGAAATGTAATCAGGCTGATTTTAAAGAAGCCCGGGCTATTGAAGTGGGCAATATTTTTAAATTAGGCGCTCGTTTTTCCAAACCTTTTAATCTGCAGTTTACTGACCAGCAAGGCAAGAAAAAAGATGTGATTATGGGTTGTTATGGGCTTGGTCCGAGCCGGACTATGGGAACAATTGTTGAGGTCTGCAATGACGAAAAGGGAATTATCTGGCCGGAATCAGTCGCCCCTTATCAGGTTCATTTGTTATCTTTGTCAGGCGAAAAAGTTGAACAAGCGGCTAATAAAATTTATCGGGACTTGGAGAAACAAAAGATTGAGGTTTTGTATGATGACCGCCGGGAAGTCAGTCCTGGTGAAAAATTTGCCGAAGCTGATTTGATTGGCATTCCCTGGCGACTGGTGGTCAGCGAGAAAACTTTGAAAAGCGATTCAGTTGAATTAAAGAAAAGAAACAGCGAGAAAGTAGAATTAATAAAGATAGATAAGTTAGTAGATGTCATTCTGAAGGAGCAATAGCGACTGAAGAATCTTTTAGATTCTTCGCTAACGCTTAGAATGACAAATTAGAGTGTTAAACAATCTTTTTGGCATTTTTTCTAAAGATGTGGGCATAGATTTAGGCACAGCTAATACCTTGGTCTATGTTAAAGGCCGGGGGATTGTTATTAATGAGCCGTCCGTGGTGGCGATTAACCAAAAAACCGGCCAGGTTCTGGCGATTGGTCAGGATGCCAAGAAAATGGTGGGCCGGACGCCGGCCCATATTATTGCTTCCCGG
>JBDRKH010000003.1:0-7403 GCA_043814195.1 Patescibacteria group bacterium | reverse complement strand
GTAGACCCGATATTCCCAAATATGAGCGGGGGAGAGCTCATGGGGTTTTAAATCCTCTAAATTATTTTTATTTAACCAATCAATAAACTTCTTGAGGAAGCGGGAATAGTTTTCCTGGGATTTATTAGATAAACCTTTTTCAATATCCAGCCAGTCCAGAAAATCAGTTAAATGCTGGGTGAGTGGTTTTTGGCTTTGTTTCATATTATTATAGATATAATGATACTTTTAACTATAATTATGCGAACCTATATCTATTTTAAGATACGGCTCTTAGGCCGTCAAATTTTTGTGTGGATAACTCTCCCCTTTTCCCTATTCTTCCTGGGTCTCTATTTTTTCTTTTAAATTATTAAAATTAAACTATTCTTCACTTTGGCTAAACCAACTTCTCAACCAATCGCTCCCCTCTTGAATTTTAATTTTTAGGGGACTCAAAAACTCTTCAACTTTGTTTACCTTCTCTTGGAACCAATTTCTTATCCAATTTTTAGTCCGAGTTTTAACTTCTTGCTCAATTTCTTCTTTTATCTCTCCGGTTTTTTGTTCAACTTTTTCCTGAATTCCTTCCATAAATTCCTGCTCCTGTTCCCTGGTAAAAGATTTGATAAATCGTTTCACCGGGTTGATAATCTTATCTTCGGCTTTTTGATAAAAACTTCTAACTTGTTCAGGTTTAACTGATTCCGTCTCCCCTGCTTGAACAAAGAATAAACTAAAGCTGAAGATGAAAATAAGTGAAAGAATATAAAATATTTTCATATAATTAATGGTAAATAATCATTTGGTCCAGACTGGTCGTTGTTTCATATAAGTTTGAGATATAAACCTGGGTTGATTCCAGATAAATATTGGCTCCGAAAAGCGGGTCATGGACCACATAACGGCCATCAGCTGTCTTATGGTGAATTACCACATAATGCCCGGCTCCCCGACCATTGGCCCGGACAAAAACAATTACCGGATAGCCGGCGCCTAATTCCCGGTCTAATTTAAACCAATCAAAAGAAGAAGTATGGACTGGCGGACAATTAGCGCAAGTCAGACTCCCCCATTTTCTGGGCCAGACAATTAAGTCATAATAAAAAATTGATTCCTTGGCTAATTGCTCGGGGGTAATTAGCGTCCCATGATAAGTGGAAACCATAGCCACCGAAGTAATGGCGCAGCCATAATCCCCTAATTGGGAATCGCTTATCCCGATTGTCGTCTTGGTCCAGCGCGCATCATCCTGCTTGTAATACCAATTTAAGGAAGCCCAATATTCTTGAGACGGCTTTTCCTGTAATTCCTTTAATCTGGCTAATTCCTCGGCTTTCTGCTGGCGCAGCCGGTTAATATCGCCTAACAATGATTTCTTCTGCGCCTCAATATTAGCCAGCATCTGCTGATATTTGCCTTCTTCGCCTTTGGTATAATTCAAAAGCGCTTGTTGAGAGTTCCGCTGGCTGGCCAAAGACCATTTTTGAGTATCCAATTGTTCCTTTAAAACCCCTAAACGCTCTTTTTTCTCTTCTTTGCTTTCTTTATCCTGACTTAAGCTTTCTTTCAAATCTTTTAATCTATCAACTTTTTCCTGGACCCCGTTTTGCAGATTTTCCAGATAAGTCAGCTGGCTAAAAAAATCAGAAAAATCTTCGCTTGCTAAAATCAATTCCAGCTGACTGGTTCCGTCATATTCAGCAATACTCTGGATAATCTGGCCAAGATTATCTTTTTGCTTTTCAATATCCGCTTGGGTCTGGTCAATCCCGTATTCCAGCTGAAGAACCTCTAATTGAGTCTGCTTAATATCATCTTCGGTAATATTTATCTCCACCTGAAGCTTATTAATCCGGGCGTTAAAAATCGCGACCTGATTGCTTAAACTTTTAATTTCTCCCTGCTTTTGATTAATGACGGCCTGATATTCTGCCGCCTGCCTTTCCAACTCTATCCGCTTATTCTCCTGTTCCTGAATCTGCCGGTTCAATTCATCAATCACGCTCGCCTGACTAATTAAGGGCAAAACTAAAATACAAAATAAGATGGCGGCTTTTTTAATCATTTTATCTTTTCTATTGCCTCTTTGATTCTTTTCAGGGTCTTTTCCTTGCCTAAAACCTCCATGATTTCAAAGGGTCCGGGAGAAGCCTTTTGGCCGGATAAAGACGCTCGCAGAGGCCAGAGAAGCTCGCCAGCGCCCTGTTCTTCCCTTAAGGGGCATAGAGTGCTTTCCAATGATTTTTGGCTAAAATCCCCTGTTTTTGACAATATTTCGTAGATTAATTTCAGATTCTTTTTAACCTGTTTTAATGTCATTTTCTTCCAAATAAGCAGGTCTGCTGGATAGTCTAGTTTATCCTCAAAAAAGAACTTGGTTAAATCCCCTATTTCTGACAGCTTTTTCATTCTCTCCTGTTCTAGTTTAACTACTTTTTTGGCATATTCAAAATCGGTTTTGGCTGGTAAATATGGCAGGCATTTTTTAGTCAACTCCGCTAAATCCATTTTCCTGATATAATAGCCATTAAGCCAGTCTAAACGCTGGAGATTGAAAATCGCTCCGCTTTTATGAACTCGCTCCAAAGAAAATTCCTTGATTAATTCCTTTAACGAAAAAACTTCTTGTTCCGTGCCCGGATTCCAGCCCAAAAGAACCATGAAATTAATCAAAGCTTCCAGCAAATAGCCTTGCTCCTGATATTGGCTGACGGCCATGGCTCCGTGCCGCTTGCTCATTTTGCTTTTATCCGGACCGAGAATCAGGGACAAATGAGCGAATTGAGGCAGAGCAAAACCAAGCGCATGAAAAAGAAGAATCTGCTTGGGCGTATTAGAAATATGGTCTTCTCCCCTAATCACCTGGCTGATTTTCATTTCCGCGTCATCAATCACCACTCCGAGGTTGTATAAGGGAGTTTTTTCATCCCGGGCAATGCTGAAATCGCCTAATAATTCTCCTTCAAATTCCAGTTTGCCCCGGATTAAATCATTAAAAACAATCTTGCCTTTAGGAGCCCGAAATCTGATAATCCCCTTTTTTGCTTTGCCTTGGCGCTGGCAAATATGCCGGGGGGCTTGTTTTTCCTTAATCTGCTCTTTTTTCTCTTTTTCCAGTTCTTCTTTGGTATGGTCGCAATAAAAAGCCTGGCCAGAGTCCAGAAGCTTTTTAATATATGGCTGATAAATATCAATTCGTTCGCTCTGGCGATAAGGCCCTTCGTCCCATTCCAGACCGAGCCATTTCAAGCCCTCAATAATATCTTTTTCATATTTTTTATCAGACCGCTCTAAATCAGTGTCTTCAATCCGAAGAATAAACTTGCCCTTATTTTTCCGGGCGAATAAATAATTAAAAAGCGCGGTTCGGGCTGAACCAATATGAAAGAGCCCGGTTGGACTGGGCGCAAATCTGGTCCTGATTTGCCGTTTTTTTATTGACATATTTCAATCAATTCCTGGACAATCTTTATGGCGGCTTCGGGCTGGGAAAAATTCTTAGCATTAGCCGCCATTTTTTGTTTCAGCTCTGGATTATCTAAAATCTGAATAATTTCACCAAGAAAGATATTGGGCGTCAGATTGCTTTGTTCAACCACCGTCGCGGCTCCGGCCTGAGCATAAGCAAAAGCATTGCTTCTTTGATGGTCGCCGGCTGATTGGGGCAAGGGAATCAAAATACTTGGCTTTGCGCAAATGGCAATTTCAGAAATAGTGCCGGCTCCCGCCCGGGAAACAATCAAATCAGCCAAAAGATAAGCGGCGGCCATCTGATTTTCCTCTAAAAATCCGTAAATATGATAATCAGTCGGTAGATTTTGGCCTAGAATTAATTTAACCTGCTCTAAATTATTATTGCCTACCTGATGAATCACCTGATATTTTTCTAAAAGTTTAGGTAAAACTATTAAAACCAATTCATTAATTGCCTGCGCTCCCTGGCTGCCGCCAACAATAAAAATAATTGGTTTTTGTTCATTAAGCCCAAAGAAAGTTCTGGCTTTCTGAATATTTTCTTGGTTGGCGGCCAGGCATAATTGGGCTAATTCCGGACGAATTGGATTGCCGATGAAAGCGGTTCTTTTTTCTGAAAAATATTTTTCAGCCGAAACAAAACCCACTGCCACCCGTTTAGCTAATTTCCCTCCTAGCTTGTTAGCCAGCCCAGGAATTGTATCTGATTCGTGAACCAAAACAGGAATCCGATAAAGCCAAGCCACCAAAACAACCGACAAGCTTCCATAACCGCCCTTGCTAAAAATCACATCGGGCATCCAAAAATAGAGATAGAAAAACGCCTGGATTAAACTAATCGGCAGCTTGAATAAATCAACAATATTCATCAAAGAAAAATAGCGCCTCATTTTACCAGCCAAAATTGTTTTAACTTTAATCCCCTCTTTTATCAAAATATCAGTTAAGCCGCCAGCTCCTAAAAAATACATTTCTAAAGTTTCAGTTTGTTCAGCTGATTGGTAAATTTTATTTAATTGTCTGGCTACAGCCACAATCGGAAAAATATGTCCGCCGGTGCCGCCGCCCGTAAAAAGTATTCTCATGGATTTGTATATTTCGAAATATTCACTAAAATACCCATGCCGATTAAAGAACTAACTAAAGCAGAACTGCCATAGCTAATAAAGGGCAAAGGCATGCCAGTTAATGGTATCATCCCGGAAATTGCCGCCATATTAATAAAAGCCTGAAAAAATATCCAGCCAGTAATTCCCCCAGCCAAAAGAAAACCAAACTTGTCCGGCGCATTTTTAGCAATTTTCAAACCCCGCCAAGCTAAAATAACAAAAAGAATTACCAAAAAACCAGCCCCGATTAACCCCAGCTCCTCGGCAATAATCGCGAAGATTGAATCGCTTATTGCTTCAGGCAGATATTTCCATTTTTGGATACTATGGGTCAAACCTAGACCAAAAAGCCCGCCTGAACCAATCGCTAAAAGCGCCTGGTTAATCTGATAACCCATGCCCTGTGGGTCAATTTCCGGATGGAGAAAAACCGTTAAGCGATTGGCCCGATAAGGAGCGACTTTAATCAATCCCCAAAGACCGATTAAAGCAAGTAAGCCAAAACCGATTAAATAAGAAAGATTAAGGCCAGCTAAGAAATAGAGAAAACCGACTAATAAAACAACAAAACCTAAAGCGCTCATATTAGGCTGGAAAAAAACTAACAACATAATAATTCCGGCAGTTATCGCCATTGGCATTAAGCTTTTTTTAATCACCTCTTTTTTCTCCCCTTTTTTACTTAATAAGGCAGCCAGATAAAGAATCAGAGTTATTTTAACAAATTCAAAAGGCTGAAGCGAGCCAATCCCTAGATTAATCCAGCGCCTGGCTCCAGCGTGACTGTAACCGATGCTGGGAATAAAAACCAAAATCAAAAGAATTAAACTAAAAATCAACAAAGGAAAAGCTAATTTTTGCCATCGGTGATAATCAATTCTTTGGCAGATAAGAAAACAAGCAATCCCTAAAGGTAAGCCCAAAATCAACTGCCGTTTGAGAAAATAATAGCTTTCCCCAAAACTATCATGAGAAAGAACTACTGAAGCGCTGGAAAGAATAACCAAACCAAAAACAACCAAAAACGAAACAATAAAAATCAAAGGATAATCTGGCAAATGAGCTTTCATATAATCATATAATTTGTTCAACAAATATCAAAATCAAGGCGGCGGCGGCCATTACTCCATTAATAATCCAAAAGCGCATAGTAATATTTGTTTCATGCCAGCCCATTGCCTCAAAATGATGATGGATCGGCGCGGACAGAAAAACTTTTTTCTTTCTGAACTTTTTAGATAAAATCTGGATAATTACCGACAAGGATTCCAGCACTGGAATGAAAAAGATTAAGAGTAGAAGCAAAAAAGCATTGGTCAGCATAGCGATTATTCCCAAGGTAATCCCCAGAGACATAGCTCCGGTATCACCCATAAAAAACCGGGCTGGATAAATATTAAACCACAAGAAGGCCAATAACGCCCCGATAATCGCTCCGCAAAAAGCGGCCAAATCCATTCGGCCCATAGCAAAAGAAATTACTCCATAAGCGGCAAAAGCAATCAAAAGAATGCCGCCGACCAGACCATCTAATCCATCAGTCAAATTAGTCGAATGAGCGGTGGCGACTAGAATAAAAACAAAAACTAAAATATAATACCAGCCCAGATTAAAATCACCGACAAAAGGGATATGGATTAAATCCCATTCTAATTTGTAATAGAACCACCAGGCGCCAAAAGCGGCAATGATGGTATAAAGTAAAAGCCGATGCCTTACTTTTAATCCCCCGCCATTAGAGCCAATTTTAAAAATACCCAATAAATCATCGCCTAGACCAACCAAAGCTGAAGCGATTAAAGCGCCCAAAGGCAAAAGCGTTTCTTTGCGGGTTAAAAAATTAAGATTTTCAAAAGCTCCGTCAAATATTCTGGATAAAGCCCAAACAAGCAAAGTTACAAACAAAACCGTCAGCCAAATTAAAATTCCTCCCATGGTTGGAGTGCCGGCTTTTTTCTGATGCATCTGGGCATAAATCGGAGCGCCTTCAGTTCTAATTTGTTTGCCTAAACGATGTTTTTCCAAAAAACGAACTAATAATGGCGTCCAGGCCAAAGCAATAATAAAAGAAACTGCGGTTAAGCCCAAAATGCGGGCGATGTGAAAAATATCAAGCATGAGATAAATTTTCAATTAATTAATTTTCAATTAGACCTCAATAGTATTAGTTTGAAAATTGTAAATTGTAAATTTAATGAAAATTAGAAATTAGAAATTAGAAATTGATTTAATTACCACCGATACGCCTGCTCCACCCAATTAATTAATTTTTCTGTTTCTAAAAATTTCTCTTGAGCGCCTAAAACCACGCTGACTAATCTTCCTCCTTCCGGTCTTTTAAAAGCAATCACCAAACAGCCTTGAGCTTCTTCGGTATAGCCGGTTTTGCCGCCAATAATATTAGGCAAACGGTTTAGCAGCTGGTCAGTATTAACCCAGTAATGATTAATTTTCCCATCAGCTGAAAAAAGATCAATTGTCGGAGTTTTTAAAATTTGCCAGATAATCGGTTCTTTAAAACTATCATCAACCAAAATGGCTATTTCCCTGACTGTGGAAACATTGGCCGGCTCATAGCCGCTGGAATCAATAAAAATTGTTTTAATCAATCCTAATTGTCTGGCTTTCTGGTTCATCAATTCAACAAAATTTTTATTGGTTTTCTGTTCAACTGCTTCCGCCAAAGCTACAGCTGCATCATTGCTTGATTCCATTAATAAAGCATGGAGCAAATTCTTGACTGAAATTTTTTCATCGACCCTTAGTTTGCCTTGTTCGCCATAAGCCGCCACTGCCTTTCTTGAAACAACAACTATTTCTTCCAAATCAATATTCTCC
>JBDRKH010000002.1:0-2304 GCA_043814195.1 Patescibacteria group bacterium | reverse complement strand
TTTCTTCAACTTCTTTTTTGTCTTCCGGCTTGACTTTATCAGCTGCTTCTTTCAAGGCTTTTTCGGTGGAGAAAATTAAAGTATCAGCCTGATTGCGGATTTCAATCAATTCTTTTCGTTGGCGGTCTTCTGTTGCATGGACTTCTGCTTCCTGCTTCATTTTTTCAATCTCTTCCTTAGACAAAGCCGAAGAATCAGTAATGGTGATTTTTTGCTCTTTGCCCGTACCTTTATCTTTGGCGCTCACATTTAAAATCCCGTTAGCGTCAATATCAAAAGTTACTTCAATTTGGGGCACGCCCCGGGGAGCCGGCGGAATCCCATCCAGAATAAACCGGCCCAAAGTTCGGTTATCAGTCGCCATTGGTCTTTCCCCCTGCAGAACATGAATATCCACCGCTGGCTGATTATCGGCCGCGGTAGAGAAAACCTGCGATTTGGAAGCGGGAATAGTGGTATTGCGTTCAATCAAAGGAGTCATGACCGCGCCTAAAGTTTCGATGCCCAAGGTTAAGGGCGTCACATCCAGCAAAAGCACGTCTTTAGTTTCGCCGGTTAAAATCCCGCCCTGAATGGCCGCGCCCTTAGCCACGCATTCCATTGGGTCAACTCCCCGCTCAATTTTCTTGCCCGCATAATCCTCAACAAATTTCTGGACTATGGGCATGCGGGTTGGCCCGCCGACCATAATGATTTTAGTAATATCATTGGGAGTGAGTTTAGAATCTTTTAAAGCTTGTTCCAAAGGACCTTGGCACTTTTTAATAATCGGCCCGACTAATTCTTCCAATTTAGCCCGGGTAATTTTCATGGTTAAATGCTTAGGCCCGGCTGAATCCGCGCTCAAAAAAGGCAGGTTAATATCAGTTTCCAGAGTAGAAGAAAGTTCTATCTTGGCTTTTTCCGCTGCCTCTTTTACTCGCTGCCAAGCGGTCTTATCTTGTTTTAAATCAATATTATTTTCTTTTTTAAATTCTTGAACAATATCGTCAGCTAAAAGTTCATCCATATCCGTGCCGCCCAATTGAGTATCGCCTGAAGTTGATTTAACTTCAAAAACCCCTTCGCCAAAATCCATAATTGTCACATCCAAAGTGCCGCCGCCAAAATCAAAAACCAAAATCTTTTCTTCTTGGCCGGTTTTGTCAATTCCATAAGCCAGAGCGGCGGCGGTCGGCTCATTAATAATTCGAACCACTTCCAAACCGGCGATTGAACCGGCATCTTTAGTCGCTTGTCTTTGAGAGTCATTAAAATAAGCCGGCGCAGTAATCACCGCTTTCTGAATTGGCTCGCCCAAAAAAGCTTCGGCATCTTTTTTAATTTTTTGCAGAACAAAAGCTGATAATTGCTGAGGGGTATAATCTTTTCCGTTTATGGCGTATTTCTCTTTGGTCCCCATCTTGCGCTTGAAAGCGCTGACGGTATTTTCCGGATTGGTTATTGCCTGACGGCGGGCCGGCTCGCCCACTAATAAATTGCCATCCTTATCAAAAGCGACATAAGAGGGAAAAGCCTTGCCGCCGCCGACCACCGTTCCTTCAGCTGAAGGAATAATGGTTGGCTTGCCGCCTTCAACCACGGCCGCGGCCGAATTAGAAGTTCCTAAATCAATACCAATTATTTTTGTCATAATATTATTTTATTTTAATCGGCACTCTTTTTGTCTTTGAGCTTGTCTTAACTGTTTTAGGAATAGTAATTTTCAGAATACCGCCTGAACTTTCGGCCATGGCTTTGCCTTCTTTAACTTCAACCGGCAATTTTATTACTCGGCGAAAACTGCCTCGTCTGATTTCTTTACGCAAATAATCTTTTTCCTTAATCTGTTTCTTTTCTTCAATCTTGCCCTGAATCGTCAAAATATTATTATCAATCGAAACTTCAACATTTTCCGGCTTAATCCCAACCAAAGGAATCTCCACATAAAGATTATTTTTATCCTGATAAATATCGATGGCCGGTTCATCGGGCCGAAAAGTCGGCACAAAAGGCACCCACTCATCTTCGCCAAAAACATCAGGCGCGTTAACTGGCCCTCTTGAATCATTAAATTGTTTCCATTTAATTGGCATAATTTTATTCTCTTATTATTTACTTACTTACTTTAACTTTACTGGGCCTTAAGACCTTATTATTTAACAAATATCCTTTTTGGATTTCTTCAACAATAGTTCCGGATTCTTCTTTTGATTCTATTTGCTCGACCGCCTCATGAAATTCTGGATTAAACTTTTCTCCAACTGATTTAATCTCTGCTAGACCGTATTTCTTAAAAATATTCTCCAGTTGGCTTTTAATTTG
>JBDRKH010000001.1:0-2886 GCA_043814195.1 Patescibacteria group bacterium | reverse complement strand
TTCTACATTCTCCTTGGCCTCTTGCCCAGCTTTATCTGGCTAAGTTTTTATTTAAAAAAAGATAAAAAGCCAGAGCCGAATAGCATGATCCTGAAAGTTTTTGCTTTAGGCATGTTCATGGCGCCGCTGGCGATTATTCTAGAGCTATTTCTCATCTGGCTGCTTAATCCCAATATTAATCCCTTTAATATTCTTTCTCAAATCCCCCAGGCCAGCTTAATTAAAATCACTTTAGCCGCCACCTTGATTCCAGCTCTGGTTGAGGAATATTTAAAATACGCGGTGGTTAAGTTCAGAGTCCTTAAGTATTCGGCTTTTGACGAACCAACTGATACTATGATATACTGTATTATTGCTGGTCTGGGTTTTGCCGCTGTAGAAAACCTGATGGTCTTAATTAAAATTTCCGGACCCGGCTTTAGTCAAGCTTTAAGCACGATTACTTTCCGATTTTTGGGCGCCACTCTGGTTCACGCCCTAGGTTCAGGCATTGTTGGCTATTGGCTGGCCAAAGGATTGCTTTACCTTAAACATAAAAGAAAAATGATCTTGATTGGTCTGGGTCTTGCCATCTTTTTCCATAGCTGCTATAATTACTTTATCCTCAATGCCTTTGAAAAGCCTGTCGGCAATCAGCAAATGTTTTTCATCTTTTTGGCTGCTCTTCTCTTAATTAGCGCCGCTCTGCTTATCTCCTATTACTTCCGCAAGCTTAAAAAACAACAATCTATTTGCAAAATTTAACTATCGTCATTCTGAACGAAGTGAAGGATCTGTTAGATTCTTCGCTTGCTAGCTCAGAATGACAAAACATAATATGTCCCCATCATTTTTTGAAAAAATAACAGGGGCTACCTTCTCAAAAGAAGAAAGTCCTAAAAAGGAAAAAGGTAAGAAGGAGGCAAAAAACAAAATCAGCCAGGGAAAAACTGCGGCTGAGGAAAAAGATATTGCCGTAGAAAAAACAGAAGAAAAAGAAAAAAAGCTTTCTTTGTCTGAAAAAATGACCAAACAAGAATCAATAACTGAAGATAAAAAATCAGAAGAATGGCTGACCGAATCCGAAGGCCAATTAACCATTGATGTTTACCAAACCGCCAATGAAGTAGTCATTAAATCAACCATTGCCGGAGTTAAACCAGAAGATATTGATATTAGCATGACCAATGACATGATTACGATTAAAGGCAGCCGGCGCAAAGACGAAGCAGTCAAAGAAGAGGACTATTATTATCAGGAATGTTATTGGGGCGCTTTTTCCCGCTCCGTAATTCTGCCAGTTGATGTGGAAGCCGACAAAGCTGAAGCAATTATGAAAAATGGCATCTTGACTATCAGACTGCCTAAGGTGGAAAAAGTGAAAACCAAGAAGATTGAAATCAAAGCTGAATAGTTCGACAAGCTCACTATAAATAATCAAACTAAAAAGAGGCGCTGAGTGCCTCTTTTTAGTTCTTTATGGTATGATAAAAATATGGAAAAGCTTTATCGCGGCCTAAAAATCACGGGCTTGGCTGTTTTGGTTATTTTAACTTGTCTGATTATCTTTCTCCAATTAGTTAATGCCCAAAAAATCGCCTGGGGAATCAAGCTGGCTGATTTAAATTTGGGCAATAAAAATATCTCTCAAGCAGAAAAAGCTCTCCAGAAAAAAATGAATCATTTTTTTCGAGGACAAGCTGTTTTAAATTACCAGGAAAAAACCTGGCTGTTTAATTTAGCCGAACTTGGTTTTCAGCCTGACTATTCAGCCACTCTTCAACAAGCTTATCAAATTTCCCATCCCGCCAATCCCCTGCTTGAAATTAAAAATCAAGTCCTGGCCCTTTTCGGTTATTATCAACTCAAACCAGTTTACCAGATTGATTTAGACCAGTTCCAAGAAAAAACCAGCCAATTATTTATTAATATTGAAGAACCCGCCCAAAACGCCGCTTTGGTTTACGAACAGGAATTAGATAGTTTTGCGCTTAAATCTTCCAGCCAAGGCGCAACCATTGACCGACCAAATCTGCTAAATATTCTTTCCGGGCAAATTGAATCTTTTGTCCTAAAACCAATTACCCTGGAATTGATTTTAGATGAGCCGTCAGTGGAAAATTATGAGGTGGAAACTGCCCAAGCTAAAGCTAATCAGATTTTAGCTCATCAGCCTTATCAATTGATTCACGAAATCAGCACTTTGGCGATTGATAAACAAACTCTAATTAATTGGATAAAATTTGAACCAGTTAAAGAAGAGAGGTCTGATAATGAAATTTTAGGCCTGGCTTTAGACCAGGAACAACTGGAAAAATATTTAGATAAAATTGCCAGCCAGATTAACCGGCCAGTCACCAATGCCCGATTAAAAACCGAGGATAATAAGGCAGTAATTTTTGTGCCAGACCAGGATGGCTTTGAAGTTAAAAAAGAATTGACTTATCAAAAACTTATGGAAAACCTGCTGGCTGTTCCGCCCATTAAAAAAACCTACGTTCTGGCTGATAAAGCCGTGCCTAAAATCAGATTAAGAGAAACTAATCAATTGGGCATCCAAAGTCTGATTGGTCAAGGCGTTTCTAATTTTGCCGGCTCGCCTGCCAACCGAAAGCATAATATTAAAACAGCGGTGGCTAAATTAAATGGATATATTTTAAGCCCAGATGAAGAATTCTCTTTTATTAACTTTTTAGGCGAAACAGGACCAGATCAAGGATATTTGCCCGAACTAGTAATTAAAAAAAATAAAACCGTCCCTGAATATGGCGGTGGCGTTTGCCAGGTCTCAACCACCTTTTTTCGAGCCGCGGTTAATAGCGGCCTCAAGATCACCGAGAGACAACAACACGCCTTCCCTGTTGTTTATTACAATCCCCAGGGTTTTGACGCTACGGTCTATGATCC